>CAZXJC010000203.1:0-4716 GCA_964640885.1 uncultured Pirellulaceae bacterium
AGAATGGCAAGAATGCAAGTGATCCAACTGGTGTAACCCGGACTGAACGGGAGCTCTCTCAAAATAATAAAAACAGATAAGTACGGTCGTTGTTCCGCTTGAAATATCCACGAACGTGGATTTCAGCAAAAGTGATTTCAAGCACTTTGACTAAACGAACGAAGGTGGCATTCTAACGAGTAGTGGTCAGGATGGAAGGATGGTCAGGGAAAAAATTGATTTCGGTCAGTTCCCGCTTCCTGTTGACTGGACACGAGTGCCACTACCGGACACAATCGGTGCCGGGCAAAGATTGAGGACAAACCATCAAGCGATCTTGATGGGTGAATGTAAAGCAGAGGTTTAGGGAGGAGTTGTTTTCCATTGAACGCGACCACTCGACGTATTTTCCCCTACCTGATGCTGGTACTGATCCTGGCCGCACTCGGCTGGGCAGTCAGTTTTGGTACGCTTCCGAAGGCCGATTTTACGTTTAATAATGGCACAGAGATCCAGACCGTTGACCCGGCCAAGGCGACCGGCTCACCGGAAGGGCGCATCATCAATGCCCTTTTTGAAGGTCTGCTGCGTAATCTTCCTGAAGCCGAGGCCAGCGATTCTCACCAGGTGATTCCCTTACAGCCGACCACCGGTGGGGTTGCGGAAAGTTACCAGGTCTCTGACGACGGCAAGGTTTATACGTTCAAGATTCGTGCTTCGGCCCGCTGGTCCAATGGTGAGCCCATGACCGCTCATGACTTTGTCTGGTCATGGCAGCGGATGCTCCACCCGGAAACTGGCTCGGAGTACTCCTACCAGTTGTATTACGTGGCCAATGCCAAGAAATACAACACGGCCGAGGTCCAACTGGGTGATCGGGTGGAGATTGAACTCAAGGATCGTCGTGATCCATTGCAGGCATTTCCTCGCGGGACGCTCAAGCGGGGGATCCTCAAAGCGATTGAAAAGCTCCAGAAATCTTCTTCCGGAGATGATGTCGAAGAACCATCTTCCAGGGCAGCATGGATTTACCAGGTGGAAGTCAAACCGCTCAAGGATGGTAAGGTTGACTGGGGTGCCGCCGGCGAACTTAAGACGTTTAGTCAGCAAGCACCGACCGGATCGACGGTCGACCATGCCTGTCATCACGTCTTGATTGATTTCGATTCGAACGTGGAAATTCGAGCAAGCGATGACCAGACACTTGTCATCGTGCTTAAGGAGCCAACTCCGTATTTCAAGCAGTTACTTGCTTTTTATCCCCTCTATCCGGTCAATCGTACCTGTGTTGAAAAACATGGTGCGCCCAATTGGACAAAGCCCGAGAACATTGTCACGAACGGACCTTATCGCCTTAAATTTCGTCGTATTCGGGATCGCCTGCGACTGACCAAGAATCCGCACTACTGGGATGCTAAGAACGTTAGCCTGGAGACGATTGATGCCCTGGCGATCACGTCCTATACAACCAGTCTGAACATGTACATCAATGGTCAGTTGGACTGGTCGCCGACGATGCCCAATACCATCATGGACTTGCTTCGTAAGCGGGATGATTTTGTTAGTGCCCCCTTTATGGCGATCTATTTCTATCGGATTAATGTTGAGCGACCACCCTTGGACCAGAAACTGGTTCGTCGAGCGCTCAACCTGGCAATTAACAAGCAGCTGATCTGTGACCAGATTACAGCGGCCGGCCAACAGCCGGCACGTAGTTTTGTGCCACCGCAACTAAGTGGATACAGTGGTCAACAGTGTGGCGCTCATGATGTTGCCCTGGCTCGCCAGTTGCTGGCCGAAGCCGGTTATCCCAACGGCAAGGGATTTCCAAAGGTCCAGATTCTTTACAACACCAGCGACAGTCACCAGGAAATTGCTGAGTTCATCCAGCAGGAGTGGAAGGAGAACCTGGGAATTGACATTGAATTGCGTAACCTTGAATGGGCTACCTTCCTGGATACCCTCAACCAGGGAGATTACTCGGTATCGCGCAGTGGTTGGATCGGAGATTACCCGGATCCCAATACGTTCCTGGACAAGTTTGTTACCGGAGGCGCCAATAACCAGACAAATTGGAGCAACTCGGCTTACGATGAATTGATCGAGGCTGCCAAATTAGAGTCGGATAGCAGTAAGCGGATGGAAATCCTGCAGCAGGCTGAGGGGATCCTGATGTCGGAGTTACCCATCATTCCGATCTATTTTTATGTTTCGACCAATCTGGTCAGTCCGCGAGTCAAAGGATTCTCGGGCAATATCCAGGACATTCACCCGTTGCATATTTTGCGAGTCGAATAGTTACCCAGGGAGTTTGCCAGTGAGTCGGTTTTTGTTGCGACGCTTGGGCTGGATGATCTTGACCATTTGGGTGGTCTATACCGTGTCGTTTTTCTTGATGCGAGTTGTTCCTGGCGGCCCCTTTGACAGTGAAAAGAACGTGGCCGATGTCATCAAGCGGAACATCGAAGCTCGCTACCAGATGGATCGTCCGTTGGTTGAGCAGTATTTTACCCACCTCTGGCATACCGTGCAGTTGGACTTTGGGCCGAGCTACAAGCTGGAGGACTACACGGTCAACGAGGTGCTGGCACAAGGCTTTCCGATTTCGGCGTCGCTGGGGATCTTTGCGATGGTCTTTGCCATCACGCTGGGAGTCACGGCGGGCCTGGTTTCAGCAGTATCACGCGATACCTTTTATGATTTCTCATTCATGGTGATGGCGACGCTGGGAATTGCCGTGCCAAATTTCGTACTGGCCAGCCTGGCCATTGTCTTGCTGGTCTTTAACTGGCAAATATTTCCGGCCGCCGGTTGGGGTGAATTAAGACAGGTCGTGTTGCCAGCCCTTTGCCTGGGAGCACCCTTTGCTGGCTATATCGCTCGTCTGACCCGTACCGGCATGCTCGAAGTTCTCGGCTTGGACTACATCCGGACCGCTTATGCCAAGGGACTCAGTCATCAGCGAGTGGTCCTCCGTCACGGTTTGCGTGGTGCCCTGTTGCCGGTGGTTTCCTACCTGGGTCCGGCCACGGCCGGCATTCTCACCGGGTCCCTGGTACTGGAACAGATCTTTGCCCTGCCGGGGATGGGTAGCCACTTCATTGAAGCGGCGACGCAGCGTGATTACACGCTGGCGATGGGTGTTGTACTCGTTTACACGTTCTTGTTGTTTGTCATGAATACGCTGGTTGATATTTCCTACGGAGTCATTGATCCGAGGGTGGAAGTGGAATAGATCGGTATGGATTCATCAAAACAAGATAACCCGCTAACTCCTGCTCCCTCCCAGGGAAATGCCCTGGAAGACTATGCGCAGTTGCTTGAGGAGGCCAAATCGATCCAGGGTATTTCCCTCTGGAAGGATGCCTGGAAACGGTTGCGACGCAAGCGGGTAGCCATGCTCTCACTCTGGTTCCTGGTGGGACTGGTGGTCCTGGCCGTGTTAACCCCCTTGTTGCCCTTGCAGTCTCCCATCCGACAGGATGCCCAGCGGAGAAAATTTGAATCGCCTAACCTGTCAACCGTTAGTTTGCGGGGTGAGAAATTCAAGCAGCAATTGAAAGCGTTACAGGATCAGCGGGAAACCGTCAAAGGTGACTTAAGAGAGGAACTGGATGAACAACTTGCCAATCTGCAGTCACAGGAATACCAGGTCAACGTTCTTTGGCACCAGCCGGGCCTGCTGACTCGGGGACTGATTGGTATCCGCCTGGCTATTTTTGGTGATTGGGCGATTCCCTCCATTTGTGGCACTGACAATTTGGGTCGCGACGTGTTGTCACGCGTTTGCTGGGGTGCCCGTGTATCACTAGTTGTCGGGATCGTGGCGACGCTGGTCTCACTGCTGATTGGTGTCAGCTATGGAGCTACGGCTGGTTATTTTGGCGGTTGGGTTGATAACATCATGATGCGGATCGTGGATGTGATTTATTCGGTTCCGTTTATTTTCGTGGTCATTTTTCTGATTACAATTCTCAGCGAAGATTCGATTAAGAGTTCGCTGGAGTCTTACGGGGTCAACCAGATCATGATCTTTTACATTGTCATTGGCGCCATTTACTGGCTGACCATGGCACGGGTTGTCCGTGGGCAGGTGATCTCTCTCAAGAATGAACAGTTTATTGAAGCGGCTCGTACCGTCGGCTGCAGTCGCCGGCGTATTATTTTCCGCCACTTGATTCCCAACGTGATGGGTATCGTGATCGTTTACCTTACCCTGACGATTCCTGCCGTGATGCGTTTTGAAGCATTCCTTTCATTCTTGGGCCTGGGGGTCGCTCCTCCCGATGTTTCCTGGGGGCTGCTGGTGAACCAGGGGATCAAGGTGATCACTCCGCTGAAAATCTACTGGTGGCTTGTTTTGTTTGCCGGTGCCACCCTGGCGGTAACGTTGTTTGCGCTGAATTTCCTAGGAGATGGTCTTCGCGATGCTCTTGATCCTCGCATGAAAAACCGGTGATTGAAATTATGACGGAACCTTTGCTACAAGTCAGAGACCTGCAGGTGCAGTTCAATACCGAGAATGGTATTGTGCGAGCTGTAAATGGCATCTCGTTCGATTTGGCAGCTGGTGAAACACTGGGCATCGTCGGTGAATCCGGGTCTGGCAAGTCAGTCGCGAACCTGGCATTGCTGGGCCTGATTCCTCAGCCACCAGGTGAAATTGTCGGGGGGAGTGCCGAATTACGCGGCCAGGACCTGCTCGGCAAATCCCATCGTGAATTAACGTCCATCCGT
>CAZXJC010000204.1:0-10983 GCA_964640885.1 uncultured Pirellulaceae bacterium
GCTTCACTAACGTCGTACATCTCACCACAGTCGGGGGAAATACACCTCTGGAAAGCAACGTCAGTCAATGGAAGAACGCTAATTGCTTGTGTCCTTTGAACTTCGATCAATCAAATTAAGTTAACGGTGCTCAGTCTAGGGAAGCGACCTTCAATCATCAAGAGAAAACTGCTCCCCAACTTCACGGAACTGCTCGATCGCAGCCTAAGAAGGGCTTTATTATAGCTTTGGGAGACCAACTGTCTGCCACCAACTGAGCTTGACAGACCCTGGATAATTGAACGCAAACAATTCCTATGAAACAGTTTAGGGCTCTCCTCAGAGGACACCTGATGCGTCCCGGCAAAGGTTTGACAGTCCCCAACTCGCGGCCTAGAATGTGGGGCTTCCTGAAAATACCGGGGAGGGAACAACCCGTCCCTGTTTCAGTTGGTTGTTACGAGGTTTACCAGGCAATGGCCAAGAAAAGTCACCTAAAAAAACCGGAAATTCGAGTTTACAAAGAGCAATTGCTTTTTGTGCGGGCTCGCTTGCGGGGTGACGTCAATACCATGGCCGATGCTGCACTCAAGAAAACCCGTTCCGAGGCAGGTGGCGAGCTTTCCAGTATGCCCATTCACATGGCCGACGTGGGGAGCGACAATTTTGAGCAGGAATTCACCTTAAGCCTGATGGAATCGGGCGAAGAAACGCTAGAACAGATTGAAGCTGCTCTTGAACGGATCGAAGACGGGGCTTATGGTGTTTGCGTTGAGTGTGTTGGACGAATTCCAAAAGCTAGGCTTAATGCCATCCCGCACACCCCTCATTGTGTTAAGTGTGCCAGTCAGCTTCAATCGGGCTAAGTAGTAACCTGTGTCGGCGGTCCCTAAAAGCCGTTATCTGCTCTTCATTGCCTTAAGTGGTATTGGTGCCATTCTGGATTTGTGGACCAAATCTTGGGCGTTTGCCTTGTTACCTCCGCCCACACCGACTAATCCAACAACCAACACTTATTGGATTTGGCAGGATCTTTTTGCTATCCAGACAACCGTCAATCAAGGCGCTTTGTTTGGCGTTGGACAGGGTTACAGTCTCGCTTTTGCTTTCCTTTCTGTTGTTGCTGCCATCGGCATTCTGTGGTGGCTATTCATCTCCGCCGCCGCCAAGGACTTGCTCTTAACCATTTCTCTTGGATCGGTGATGGGTGGAATCATCGGAAATCTTTATGATCGTCTTGGGTTATGGCATGCAGCCGACGTCTTTGTCGGTCACCAAAACGGTGTGCGAGACTGGATACTATTTACCTATCAAGGCCATCATTGGCCGAACTTTAACATCGCGGACAGTCTCTTGATGTGTGGAGCCGGCTTATTGATATGGCATGCCTTTACGCAACCGCCAGAACCTGAGGAAAAACAGGAAGAAAAAACCGAGTAACTGCCAACCATGAACGCTTCCTCCTCCCCACTCAACGAACGACTGCAACTGGCCATCGAGATCGCTCGGCAGGCAGGCGAGTTAACACTGCAATATTTCCAACAGGACAATTACCGGGTTGAACGCAAAGCTGACCACTCGCCAGTCACGATTGCTGACCAGCAGGCCGAGCAATTGCTGCGTGAAAAGATCACTGCCAGTTTTCCCGACGATGGTATCGTCGGAGAAGAATATGGGGAGCAGCAAGGAACCAGTGACTACTGCTGGGTGCTAGATCCGATTGACGGCACAAAATCTTTCATTAGCGGAGTCCCTCTCTATGGCACGCTGGTAGGAGTTGTGCATCAGCAAGAAAGTGTAATTGGCGTAATTTTCATGCCTGCTTTAAACGAGATGGTTTACGCCGCAACCGGCCAGGGTGCCTGGCACGTCCTGGGTGACGGCCCACCGAAGTCCGCACATGTCTCCACGACCGACAGCTTGTCAGAGGCAACATTAGTGACGACTCAACTCGACTCCTTTGCCGAGCGACAGGCCATGGAAGCTTTTCATGGCCTGGAAAAACAAGCTCGGATCGCGCGGACCTGGGGCGACTGTTATGGTTACCTGCTGGTCGCCACAGGTCGGGCCGAGGTGATGGTGGACCCGGTAATGAACCTCTGGGATGCTGCCGCCGTGCAACCCGTCATGCTGGAAGCGGGAGGCTCTTTCACAGACTGGCAAGGCAATCCGACCATTCAGCATGGGGAAGGGATCGGAACCAATGGCCAGCTACTAACAAGTGTGCTGGAAATAACGGCTACTTACCCAAAGCCTTCTTAACGACAGCATCGAGCGCTGCCAATCCTCGATCCCGCTGCACTTCATAGTGGCCCACATGGTAGTGGATCACTTTCGAGTCGCGATCCAGTACCAGGAACAACGGCAGCTTGGCGTCCGCAGCACGCGGATCACCAAGTCGCTGCAAGGTACCCGCTGAGTCCGCCATCACTGGGTAACTCAAGTTCATAAACTCCACCAGCCTTTTGATACCGCGAATTGCCGCTGGGCGTTGCTGGGCATCAGCTAGTCGCAAGTCCGAAGCCACACCGTAAATTTTAAGGCCTTGTTTCTGATATTTCTGATAAAGAAAGTCCAGGTAACCAACTTGACCGTACGGTGCCGTTAGCGGTTTGTCACGATATTCCCAAAAGTGCAGCACAACCACTGCATCTTTCAATCCATCTTTTGGAAATGGTTCTCCCCTAAGACCTTGAATCTTTAGCTCACCAATCTCTTGGCCCATGATCCGCTTGGTGATGGCAGCAATCGTCACCTTGCGATCCTTCTGATCACTGGCATCCTGCGTGGCCAGTTGAGCAACCTGGAATAGTGGTGTCTCTCGCAAGTCACGACGAATCTTAGGCAACGATTCCCGCAACAATTTCAACTGCTCATCACTCCAGTCATACTGCGCGTTACCCGGCTTTATCTTCAATCGCTCCCGTAACTGGGCCATCGTGCCAAAGGCTTGTCTCAGTTGTTGCAAAGCTGGCTTATCTAACGGTCGCAATTCCGTCAGCGCGAACTGCAACCGATGTTCCTTACCTTGGCCAAGCACAACTCGACTGTCGCCACCTAAGACCAGTGGCTGTCCCTTCTCGACCCACAACGTTCGTTGTAATCCATAGCTGTTCGAGACGGTTATTTCCCAGCAAGAGCGATCGAGAATCTTGGCCGACTTGGCAACTCGCAGTGTATTCTTCCCCTCTTGCCAACTCTGCCCAGCTTTCAAACTAGCACCACCGTTAACAAAGAAGGAAGGAAAACGAACAATACTCTTTCGTTCATCATGCGGATGCAACAGGCCTGGTCCCATGGTCTTGGCGCCAACTGCCACGCCATCTTGCCATGTCAACGATCCATACTGACTTGGCCAGGGCCATTGAGCACGTCCAGATTCTTGTAGCGTCCAGTCCAATTGCCACTGCTTAGTAGCATCTCGAGAAACGACCACTTGAAGTGTAAAAGGCTGTGGAGAATTCCCCTCCTCCTCTTTTCGCGGCACTAAGGACCCTCGGTAAGTCGCGTGCCAGGCCGAACCACTACCAGGCTCAAGAGCCCAAGTTGGCTCTGTAGAAAGGCACAACAGCGCCAGCCCCAAAAGAATCAACCTTGACCAGGGAAAACAATTCCGAAAAATTCGATAATTGAGGTTCATCGCCAAGCTCCCAAGGACCAATTAGATTTATAGGCTAGGTAAGCTAGATTGTAGCTGTTCCTATACAATTGGGCGAGTCAGGGAGCCCAGACTGGTTACTTGGAGTTGCGAACCAGTTCCCAGCCGCTATACTGGGTGCTTGCCAGTTTTTGATCGATAATAAGCGTTCATGCGATTAGTTTAGAGGTAAGTGCAATGGCACAGGTTTGTCAAGTTTGCGGTAAACGGCCCCAAATGGGCAACTCCGTTGAAACCCGTGGAAAACCCAAACGTTTAGGTGGGGTTGGTACCAAGATCACCGGCATTACCCGGCGTAAGTTCAAACCCAACTTACAACGTATCAAAGTGACTACGGACAATGGCACTACAAAGACAATGCGTATCTGCACACAGTGCATGCGCAGTGGGGCAGTGCGTAAATCCGTTCGAAAACGCCCCTTCCAACTACCCGTTGACGCTCAGAACAAATCGTAACGGCGTTTTACCGCTTCGGTATATAAGTCACAGCGACCGACGGTCTGTTTCTGCCGTGGGCACCAGTAGCCCGGTAAGGCGAGACGTGTCCGAGCATCCCGGTGCATGGTCTTGGATTAGCCACTTTCAAGTGAGCAGCACAATGAGTCTTTCACGCCAAGATGTCGAAAAAATCTCCTTGCTGGCCCGCTTACAGCTGACTCCTGAAGAACTGGCGATCATGACTGATCAGCTAAGTCAAATCGTCCAGTACATAGACCAGCTTTCTGAACTGGACACCGAGGACGTCGAGCCGATGGCCCATGCTGCGGAAATCTTCAATGTCTTTGCCGAAGACAAATCGCGACCCAGCCTGGATCGCGAGGAAGCGTTGAAAAACGCACCAAAGCGAGACGATGAATGCTATCGCGTACCAGCCGTGTTGGGTGAATAGTCACGGAACGAACCTATGCCATCAATTCACACCACAGCCACGGACTGGCTCCAGCAGCTTGCATCCGGCGAGTGCACCTCTACGGAAATAACCCAGCTCTATCTCGACCAAATTGAACGGCATGATTCGACGATTCAAGCCTTCTTGCAAATCGATCGAGATCTGGCACTGCAACAAGCCGACGCCATTGACCAACGACGGCAAGCTGGCAAACCAGTTGGACGCCTGGCAGGCTTACCGGTTGCAGTCAAGGACATCCTTTGTTCGCTTGATCAACCTACCACCTGTGGTAGCCGGCAACTGGAAAACTTTAAACCTCCCTACGATGCCACGGTGGTAGCCAGGTTAAAGCAGGAAGACGCCGTGCTGATCGGCCGAACCAACATGGACGAATTCGCCATGGGCAGTTCAACAGAAAACTCTGCCTTCCAGCTGACCCGCAACCCTTGGGATACCGAGCGGATTCCCGGCGGCAGTAGTGGTGGGGCTGCCGCCTGCATTGCAGCTGGTATGGCTCCCCTTTCGATCGGTACCGACACGGGTGGTTCGATTCGTCAGCCAGCAGCACTTTGCGGTGTCAGCGGGATGAAGCCGACCTACGGACGAGTTAGTCGTTACGGCCTGGTGGCCTTTGCCAGTAGCCTCGATCAGGTTGGACCGTTAGCTGCCAGCGTGGAAGACCTGGCTTTGCTGATGGAAGTAGTGGCCGGGCATGACCCACTCGACTCAACCTCGGCCCCCGTCGAAGTCCCGGCTTATTGTGAAACGATTAAGCAACCACTGGAAGGACTGCGGGTCGGCTGGGTTCCCGAACAGTTCAGCAGTGGCCTAGACCCGGAGATTGAAGCGGCCATTCGGGAGTCAATTGCTCTCTACGAATCCCTAGGAGCATCGGTCAAGGAAATCTCCTTGCCACACGCACGATACGGAATTGCCACCTACTACATCATTGCCCCCTGTGAGGCTTCTGGAAATCTGGCCCGTTACGATGGCGTTCACTATGGCTATCGAACCGATGAGCAGGAGATGCTGGCTGAACTGCGTCAGCAGCAGTCTACCGCAGAAGACGGCCAGGAGATTGATTCACCCCTGGTACGGATGTACCGCAAAACACGCTCCGAGGGTTTTGGCTCCGAGGTAAAGCGACGCATCATGCTCGGCACCTATGCCCTCAGCAAGGGGTACTATGATGCTTACTATCTAAAAGCCTTAAAAGTGCGGCGACTGATCCGACAAGATTACGACCAGGCTTTCCAGGATGTTGATGTCCTGCTCGGCCCAGTGACTGCCTCGCCCGCTTTTCGATTTGGAGAAAAAACGGATGATCCGCTGGCTATGTACTTGGAAGACCTCTACACAGTGACCGCTAACTTGGCGGGGATTGCAGGCATCTCTATTCCCTGTGGGTTCACTTCCAGTTCACTGCCGATTGGTCTGCAACTACAAGCTCCGCCGTTCCAGGAAGAACGACTATTGCGAGCTGCCTACATGTTCCAGCAAGCTACGGACTGGCACTTACGGAGGCCCGAGTTGCCATGACCCAGCAACCTTACCAGGTCATCATTGGACTGGAAGTGCACGTCCAACTTAAAACCGAGAGCAAATTGTTCTGCCGCTGCAGCACGGACTTTGGACAGCCTCCCAATACTCAAACCTGTCCCGTCTGCACCGGGATGCCGGGTTCACTACCGGTCATGAACGAAAAAGCTTTCCGCATGTCCGTTAAAACTGCCATCGCCTTGAATTGCGAAATCCCTGAGTTCACTAAGTGGGATCGTAAGAACTATTACTATCCAGACCTTCCCAAGGGCTATCAAATCAGCCAGTTCGACTTACCTATGAGTTGCAATGGCTGGCTCCAGATCGAAGCTGCCGAAGGTGAGTTTGAAACCAAGAAAATTGGAATCACCAGGGCTCACCTTGAAGAAGATGCCGGCAAAAGCATGCACGATGAAGTGGCCGGCAAGGCAGACAGCAGCATCGATCTGAATCGAACCGGCACACCGTTATTGGAAATCGTCAGTGAACCTGATCTGCGGTCAGCAGCAGAAGCCAAAGCATACCTGGCCGATTTGAAACTGCTGCTAACCTACCTGGACGTTTCCGACTGCAACATGCAGGAGGGGAGCCTTCGTGTCGACGCCAACGTGAATCTCCATATCGAAACGACAGAAGGAACTGTTGCTACTCCGATCGTTGAAGTCAAAAACATGAACAGCTTTCGCGCAGTAGAAAGAGCGTTAATCTACGAATCTCAGCGTCAATATGAAGTCTGGCAAGAAACGGGCCAGCAGCTTGGTGAAGTCCCTAAGCAAACTCGCGGCTGGGACGACCAGGCCCAAATTACCCGCGGGCAACGCCACAAGGAAGAATCAAGCGACTATCGGTATTTCCCGGATCCTGACCTGGTCCCGGTCAAGGTAACTCCTGAAGAAGTTGAGTCGTTGCGGTCCGAGATTGGTGAGTTACCGGCTGCAATTCGCCAGCGACTGGTCGAGGATCACGGCATCAGTTCTTATACGTCCGACGTGCTCGTTAACCAGGGCAGGGGAGTTGTCGATTACTTCGTGGCCGTCGCCCAGACTAGTGGTGACGGGAAAGCCGCCGGCAACTGGGTGCAACAGGAAGTCTTGAGAACACTCAAGGAAAAAGAAATTGATATCGAGCAATTCCCGCTAGCCACTGAAGAACTGGCAGAATTACTAGCCACCATCGAGCGGGGAGAACTGGATAATTCTCGCGGTAAAGAGGTCTTTATAGAGATGGTCGAAACTGGCAAATCGGCAACCCAGGTCATGCAGGAAAAGGGAATTGAAAGCGTCGATGAAGACCAGGTCATTGAACTCTGCCGATCTCTGCTGGAACAAAATCCCCAGGTTATCGCAGATGTGCTGAGTGGAAAACAACAAGCTATTGGTTCACTCATTGGCCAGGCAAAACAGCAGAATCCGAATATTAACCCCGGAAACGTACGTCAAATCATGTTAGACCTGATCCAGGAAATGGACTGATACCCCCAAGAATTCTCGGCCGGACCCAAGATGGCCGGCAAGATCCCCTTTTCGTGAGGAACATCGCGATTGATGAACGAACCAGCTGCAGCGCGCCAGTCGATCATCACGTTGACTACGGACTTCGGCTCGGACAGTCCTTACGTGGCAGAAATGAAAGGGGCCATCTACTCGATCCACCCGCAAGTCACGGTTGTTGACGGAACCCACGCCGTTGCTCCCCAAGACATTTTGCAGGGCAGTTTTCTCTGGAAACAAATTAGCAAACCATTTCCAGCTGGTACCATTCACGTGGCCGTCGTGGATCCAGGCGTCGGCACCGATCGACGACTGCTACTCGTGGAAACAGCAGACCATTACTGGATTGCACCTGACAATGGTCTTTTTAGCCAGATCGTAGCTCAACAAACAATTCGCCAGGTTATTGAATTAGATTGCCCCGACTATTGGGCAAGCCAGGTCTCCAGCACGTTTCATGGCCGTGACATCATGGCCCCAGTGGCCGCCTACTTGAGTCGCGGCGAGCCGCTGGAAAAACTCGGTACTCCGACGGACGGACCACTTGTCCAAAATTTCCCGGAAATCCAAGTTGGTAAAAACTGTCTCTCCGGAGAAGTCATTCATATCGATAGTTTTGGCAATCTAATCACCAATATCCACCGCGCAGACTGGGATGCCCAGCAGATCCCCGCTAGCTGCCAGGCTACCTGTGGAAACCATCAGGCCGTTGGATTACAAAACACTTACAGCAAGGCAGAGCCGCAAAGCCTCATTATCCTGTTCGGTTCCGGTGGCCTGCTTGAATTTTCCATCGTCAATGGTAACGCAGCCGAGCAACTTGGCACCAAGGTCAATACGGCAGTCCAACTCAACTGGTCATCATAAATTCTTCTTCAATCAACCCGCTGGCAGGATACCAGCGAACTCTTAAAATAGCTCCCACCCCATTGCCTCGAACAAACCGTCGATAGGATTCGCCAGATGAACAGGTCCCCCAGCAGCTCCACGGAAGAACGTTGTTCGCCTAGCGAGACAACGCTAACCGCTTGGGATCGCCACCACCTGTGGCATGCCTTTACCCAAATGGCTGAATATGAGCCGCTGATTATCGAGCGGGCAGCGGGATGCTTGCTCTACGACATGCAGGGAAACTCCTATGTCGATGGCGTCAGTAGCTTGTGGTGCAACGTCCATGGACATCGCCATCCTTACTTAGACCAGGCAATCATCGATCAACTTGCAGACGTCGCTCACGTCACATCGTTGGGCATGTCGAACCCGACGGCAATTCGCCTGGCCGAACGACTGGCGAAACTGGCTCCTGGCCAACTGGACCATGTCTTCTTTTCAAGTGATGGTTCGGCAGCAGTCGAGGTAGCCGTAAAAATGGCTTTCCAATACTGGCAACAGCGCGCTGACGCAAAACCAAACAAACAACATTTTGTTACCTTCGCCGACAGCTATCACGGCGATACGCTCGGCAGTGTTAGTGTCGGAGGCATCGCCCGCTACCAGGCGATCTTCGAACCACTTCTGTTCAAGACGTTTCAGCTGCCAATTCCCGATACTTATCGAAGTCCGGCTGAAGTAGCTGCTACCGATCTGTGTGAACACCATCTGCAGCAGTTGGAAGATGTACTGGCAGAACATCATGAGCAAATCGCCGCCGTCATCATCGAACCATTAATCCAAGGGGCAGCAGGAATCGTTTTTCATCCGGAAGGCTATCTCGCCGGAGTCAGAGAATTAACACAACGCTATAACGTGCTGCTCATCGCAGACGAAGTTGCTGTCGGCTTTGGTCGCACCGGCACCCTGTTCGCCTGTGAGCAGGAGACCGTCACCCCCGATTTAATGTGCCTCGGCAAGGGGCTGACCGGCGGCTATTTACCAATGTCTGCCACGCTGGCAACTACCGAGATATGGGACGCTTTTCTCGGCGCCTAAGAAGAATCTAAAACCTTCTAACACGGTCACACCTATGGTGGCAATCCGCTGGCAGCGGCAGTCGCCCTGGCCTCGCTGGATCTGTTTGAGCAGGAGCAAACGCTACAGCAACTGCCTGAAAAATCAGCGCATCTGGGAAAGCTACTAGACTCACTCCGTTCGCTACCGCATGTGGGTGATGTTCGGCACAGGGGACTCATCGGAGCTGTTGAACTGGTTTTGGATCCAGCAACAAAAGAACCGTTTCCCTGGGAGGAACAACGCGGGGCCGAGGTCTGCCGGTTTGCCCTTCAGCACGGTGTTTGGCTTCGTCCCCTCGGAAACGTGCTCGTGATCATGCCACCACTGAGCATAACACTCTCAGAATTGGACCAAATCCTGGAAGCTATCCGCCTGGGCATTACGACGCTGGCAGAAACTACCGCTGACCAGTCTGCACCGACAAGCGACCACTCGAAGCCCTAAGTTCCACAATATTTTCTTGACACTTGGTACCATTTATCACTCTCATCGCATGTCAAAACACCTTCGCTACCTGCTACTGCAAGCCCGTCGCCCGGAAGATCCGATGCGGCTACAGGAGCAATCGTGTTTCTTGCGAGCCCTTGATTGTTCAGTTGAACAGTTGGCCACCTGGGACTTGATCCCAGATACCGGCGACTCGCCACGCTGGTCCGACGACGACGCGATTCTGCTGGGAGGCAGCGGAGATTATTCTGTGGTCGATGGTGGCCCCTGGCTTTCACGTGTCCTGGAAATGATCCAGGAGATATACGATCGGGCAATTCCTACCTTTGCCTCCTGCTGGGGATTCCAAGTGATCAGCAAGGCACTAGGGGGTGACGTCATCACCAATCTCGACCAGGCTGAACTGGGAACCACTGCCCTGACGCTGACTAGTGCCGGCGAAGCGGACCCTGTCTTCGGATCCTTGGGGAACCAGTTCCAGGCCCACATGGGGCACCAGGACATCGTAACTCGCTTACCCCGAGGAGCAGTCTTGCTAGCCTCGACCAATCGTGTCGAAAACGAAGCGTTCTGTTTCCCGGACAAGCGCTGGTACTGTACACAATTCCATCCCGAACTAAGGCTGGCTGACCTCGTTGAACGACTAACAGAATACCCGGAATACGTTGAGCGGATTGCCGGGATATCCCTGGCAGAGTTTCTACCACAGTGCCAAGAGACGCCCGGGGCCAATGCACTGCTTTCTCGATTTGTCGAGCAGCTTTCTTGAATTTCGCTAACTTGAAACCGTTAGCGGGTTACTGAGCTACGGTACGGCTACCATCTGGAGATCCGCCGATGGGATGATCAGCCGGCAGTGGGCGACTGGCGCACGTATAACCACGTTTATGCAAGTAACTGCGAATCTCTCGAAACTGACCGAAACTGTCTGGATAAACCCAGATCGTGATCGTTCCTCGCTCTTCATCCTGTCGGCCAATGGTGCTGAGAAACTTTGATCCTGTTTGCAGCGCTGCAGAAACCGTTTCTCC
>CAZXJC010000205.1:0-7587 GCA_964640885.1 uncultured Pirellulaceae bacterium
ACTCCTAACCGATTGAGTGAAAACATGCCTAGCATGCAGAATCCCAGGTGGCTGACACTGGAATAGGCAATCAGCCGCTTCATGTCCCACTGGACGAGTGCCACGAGCGCGCCGTAGATGATGCCGGCGACCGAGAGGCAAAGTAATACTGGCATGAAAGAGGCACTGGCCTCAGGCAACAGGGGCAGGTTGAAGCGGAGAAAACCGTAAGTGCCAATTTTCAGCATCACCCCTGCCAGCAGGATACTGCCAGCCGCCGGTGCCTGCACGTGAGCCAGGGGTAACCAGGTATGGAAGGGGAACAACGGTACCTTGATGGCAAATCCTGCCAGCAGGGCCAGGAAGATAATCCATTGATATTCTGTCGGAACGTGGGCTGCTGCTGTTAGAGTCGGAATAGAAAAAGTTAATTCGCCGGACAGCTGCCAGTGCCATAGCACGATTGATATTAATCCCAGAAACGTCAGTACACTGCCGGCCAGCGTGTAAAGAAAGAACTTGGTTGCGGCCCGCTGCCGTTCTTCGCTGCCCCAAATACCGATTAAGAAAAACAAGGGAATCAGTGTAAATTCAAAGAAGACGTAGAACAGGATAATGTCACGCGCACAAAAAACGCCCAGGCAACCTGTTTCCAGGGTTAACAGCAGCCCATAAAAGAGCCCCGCCCGTTGTTGTACGGTTTCCCAGCTGACCAGTACCGCGGTGACCATTAACAACGCTGAGAGTGCATAGAGCCAAAGCCCCAGTCCATCGAGTCCGACACTGTAACGAATGTCCATTCCCCCAGCCCCCACGCCACCGAGCCAGTTCCAGTCACTTGCGGCGTGGACGCCGTCAACTGGTGGCTCAGCCAGGTAGCCAGCAGTGACAGTTATCACGATCAGCAGCGTGAGCAGCGTTACTCCCAGTGCGAAACTCCGCGCTTGTTGTTTGCTGAGTGGCGCAAACCAGAGCACACCCGCTGATACGAGTGGCAATAGCAGGGAAAGATTTAGTAACAGGTCCATTGAATTATCCATCGCACTAGATGATCTGTGATAACAGCCGGGCTGCCATCAGTACCAGTAACCCCAGGATCATAGCCAGGGCGTAAAACGAAGTGAGTCCCATTTGCAGCGATCGCATCACTGAGCCAAAAGCGCGCGGGGCTTGCCCGCAGGTGTCGACAATTCGATCAATTACCCAGCGGTCCACTGCATAACACAACAGCGCGATCGCTCGCAATGGCCAGACCACGAGGCCCCAGTAAAGTGAGTCCAGGTAAAACTTCTGTTCGGAGAGCTGGTAAAGTCCACAACGCTTGAAGAAACCTGCCAGCTTGTCCACCAGCTTGCTACCACCACCATAGAGCCAGCCAGCCAGGCCGATTCCTGCGATGGCGACCAGGCCACTCATCACCATGATCCATGTTTCATGCTCACCCTCGTGTTCGTGGAGCTTGGAAAGCCCCGGAGTTTGCTGCAACAAGGGGTCCAGAGGAGAGTGTTCGAACATCGCTATGAAACTGATGACACAGGTACCAGCTGTCAGTACCGCCAGGGGAATCCACATCGTCGGCGGTGACTCATGTGGATGGTCTCCCGCTTCTGCAGGTATCCGTTCGGGGCCATAAAAGGTCAGGAAAAATGCTCGGAACGTGTAAACAGCAGTTAACAGGGCCGTAAACGTGGCCAGCAGAAAGAGTAGTCCGTAGAGATTCCCGTAGTTAACAGAATCTTTTTGGTGCCAGACGGCCGCTAAGATCGCATCTTTACTCCACCAACCGGCCAGGAAGGGAAATCCTGCCAGGGCTAGGGAGCCGATCAAAAAGGTTACGTGAGTGATTGGCATGCGATGTCGAAGACCGCCAAATTGACGCATGTCGACGGTGCCACCGGTGGCATGCATGACGCTGCCCGATCCAAGGAACAACAGTGCCTTGAAGAATGCGTGGGTCACCAGATGAAACATGGCTGCCATGGCGCCGGCCCGTAACCCAGTTCCCAAGGCCAGGAACATGTAGCCCAACTGGCTGATGGTTGAATAGGCCAGTACGCGTTTGAGATCAAATTGGGTAAGGGCAATCACTCCTGCCAGCAGGGCTGTAAAACAACCAATGCAGGCTACCGTAACCTGTGCCGCTTCTGAGGCCTCAAATAAGGGCCAACAACGGACGACCATGTAAACGCCCGCCGTGACCATGGTAGCTGCGTGAATCAGTGCACTGACCGGTGTCGGCCCTTCCATGGCATCAGGCAGCCAGACGTGCAGCGGGAACTGGGCACTCTTGCCACAGGCTCCTAGCATTAGCAACAGGCAGATCGACAAGCCGATCATGTCGCTGATGGGCTGAATGCCGATGGCCGTGCCATCGAGAACACCGCCGGCCGTGCCGGTTCCATAGTAGTTGAGTGTGCCGTAGCCTTGCCAGATGAGGAAAATGGCCAGCATGAAACCAAAATCTCCAACGCGATTGACCAGGAATGCTTTTTTACCGGCCGCGGCTGCCTCCGGCTTCTGGTACCAAAAGCCGATCAGCAGGTAGCTGCACATGCCGACCGCTTCCCAGAAAACAAACAGTAGCAGGAAATTGTTGACCGAGACCAGCATCGTCATGGAGAAGATAAACAGGCCGAGGTAGCTGAAGAACCGCCAGTATCCCCGGTCGTCATGCATGTAACCGACGGAAAAAATGGTTACCAGCAGCGAGATGAACGTAACCATCGTTAACATCACCACGGTCAAACCATCGACGCGCAGCGCTACGTTGATGACCAGGTCTAAACCCTTTGTTGGCTGGGCTTCTTGCACGGTTGCCCAATTCCAAAGTGTTACGGTTTTTGCCTCTTCTACCTGGTGTTCATCTGCATGCGTGTTTTGCGAGGCATCAACAAGTAGCACTAAACTGATTAGGAAGGACATCGCGGTTGCGGCTACCACGGGCCAGTGACTCAATTGCTTGAGATAGCGGGCTCCCAGGGCAGCAGTCAAAATGGCTGCCAGCAATGGTAAGGCTGGTACCAGGGCAATCCAGGAAATTTGTGCCAGGAACAGGGTCATCTTATATCCGTTTTCGATACGCTTCGGTTTCCGGGTCAGTTTCTGGTTCAACGCCAGCGGGTGAAAGTCGCGGCCACGCTGGTTTCCCCGAAGTTACTTTCGGGACCACGGGTTCCTTGAACTGAGACTGGCCTGCTTCGTGCAACTGTTGCCAGTGAACGATATCCAGGGATTGACTTCGTTGCACCAGGACCAGGATTAAGGCCAGGGCAATTGCTGCTTCACAACCGGCCACCGCGATGATGAACAGGACCATCATCTGACCATCCCAGTTGTGATGAAAACGTCCCCAGGCAGCAAAGCTGAGTGAGATCCCTTGCAGCATCATTTCGACCGACAAGAACATCACGATCATGTTTCGGCGCACCAGGAACCCTAGCAGGCCAATCCCAAACAGGAATCCGCTGATGATCAGATAGTTCTGGAGTAAGGTAGATTCATCCATGTTCGGGATTGGGATCCTCTGCAGAGTCTTCTTTGGCGTGAATTAAAATGGCGACCGCTCCCACCAGCGCAACTAGCAGTAAGGTGCCCGCAATTTCGATCTCTACCAGGCGCTGGGTAAACAGGTAGCTGCCCAGGCGGGCAACATGATGATCGGTTTCCAGGACTGCCTCGAGATGCTTTTGAGGCAGTGGTTCCGGAGTTGCCTGTTTCACGGTCACAGTCAACAAGGCGACCAGCAAAGCTGCTGTTACGACGGAAGCCGTTTTGCTGGATTGGGCCCAGCTAACGCGATCGTAACTGGCTCGTCCGTCTGGCTGGGCCAGCATGATGACAAACAGGAATGTAACGACAATGGCACCGGCATAGACAATGATCGTGGCAATAGCCAGGAACTGGGCACCCTGGAAAAAGAACAGCCCGGCGGTTCCCAGCAGCGATAAAGCAAACCAGATAGCGGCATAAACGGCACTCTTCATGCTGACGGTGGCGACGGCTGAAACGAGCGTGATAACGGTCAGGACTCGAAATGTCCAGACCTCGGTCCAGCCCAACTCTTCCATGGGGAGATCATAGAGGACAAAACCGATTCCCAGGATGGCCATCACCAGCCCAGGCCAGCGAGTTCGCTTGGATCGGTACGGTAGCAGGAATCCCAAGGCAATGGCACCGCAGAGAATCCCCCACAGTAACGGACTGAGAAACAGCCCCTGCCAGTCAACTATCCCCAGGGAGTAACGTGAATCCATCAGACACTATCTCCTGGCGGCTGGGAAGCCATGGGTTCACTATCCTTGGTCTGGTCATAAACACTTAGCAGTTTCTCCTTGTCGAAAATCATCTCTTCGCGGCTGCGTCCTGTCAGGTTATAGAGGCTGGTCAACTCGATGGCGTCGACCGGACAGGCTTCTTCGCACATTCCGCAATAGATACACCGCAGTTCGTCAATCGTGAAGCTGGCCGGGTACTTTTCCCGGTCGTCCCAGGGGCTCTCCGTACCAATGATGTCGATGCAGTGTGCCGGACAGGCGGTCGAGCAAAGGAAGCAGGCAACACATTTGACGCGGCCTTCTTCATCGCGATTGAGCCGGTGTACTCCCCGGTAAATTTGCGGGTTACCGATCTCCGGTTCTTCATCGGGATAGCTGACGGTCATCGAGTTGCCGGAGATAGAACGTGTGAGATGCTTGATCGTCGTTGTCAGGCCTTGCGCGAACAGCGTCAAATACGATTTGCCGGCAAATCCCAGTGCTGGCTCTTCAATCCAGAGAATGTCAGGATCGTTTTCTTTCATCGTTCGATGTTCTTTCTGTGCGAGGCAAATCGGTTTAAGGGGAAAATGAACAGGTAAACTAAATCTGGCTGTCAATCAGTTGTGGATCGAGTTCTGTACGGGGACGATTATCAGCAACCCGTGGACCCCACTGGCAAATAATGATCCAACTAGCAATGCAAATTAGCCAGGAAATGAGTGCACTTGCGATCTCGAAACCGCTCGTGGCAGCATTTCGAGATTGCAGGATAATCTTGACTTCGAGCAAAATTGAAACCGTTACGAAATTGAGCAGTCCCAGCGGAAGCATTACTTTCCAGGCCAGTCCCATCAGCTGGTCGAAACGAAACCGCGGCCAACTCCAACGGACCACCATGAAGAAGACGATTACCAGGAAGACCTTGCCCAGCAGGACCAGGACCCGCAGCAGAGCAAGACCCCAACTTCCGGCGACAGGGTCGGTTCCGGTAAGTCCCCAAAAATGCCAGCCGCCAAGGAACAAGATCACGATCAGGAAGGAAGCCGTGATCATGTGGATAAACTCAGCAACTAAAAACAGTAATAGCTTGATCCCCGCGTACTCCGTGTGATATCCACCAATCAACTCCTGCTCACATTCAGGCAAATCAAATGGCAGTCGGGCTGCTTCGGCAAAGGCTGCCACGACAAACACCAGGCAGCCCAATGGCTGCGTAAAAGCAAACCACCAGCCACTCTCGGCCTGCTTTTCCATGATGGTTCCCAGGTCGAGCGAACTGCTGGCCAAGACGATTCCGAGCAGTCCCAAACCGAGCGGTAATTCGTAGGCAATCAATTGAGCACTCGAACGCAAACCACCCAGAAATGAATACTTGCTGTTGCTCGCCCAGCCACCCAAGATCACGCCGTAAACGGCAATACTCGAGAGGGCAAAGATGTAGATCAGTCCCACGTCGAGACCGGGTATGATCGCCAGGTCAATCGATTTACCAGCAGCATCGATCTGGCTTCCGAAAGGAATCACAGCAAAGACCGCCAGGGCAGCGGTCAGGATCAACAGCGGGGCCAGTACGTAGAGGCGTCGATCCACATGACTGGGCGTATACTCTTCCTTGAAAATCATCTTTAAGCCATCCGCCAGAGGCTGTCCAAGACCGAATAAACGAATCTTGGTAAGCGGAATTCCAACACGATTCGGTCCTACCCGGTCTTGCACCCAGGCGGCAATACGCCGCTCCAGCAAGACGAAGTATGCGGCTGCCGTCATGAGGCCCCCGAGTACGATGCTGATCTTGATGATTAATTCCATCGGTCTGTTAATACGCTATGTTTCTCAGGTCAGGATGCAATGTGGTTTAGCTTCAGGTTGACGCCCAACTCTCCAGGGGGCTCAACTGCGACATTGAAATAGGGGATTTCACGGGCGATGTCTGCCAGTACCGCCTGGCTTTGATATAGTCCCGGTCGGTTTAACAGTCTCCAATAAAGTTGTCCCGATGGAACCACTCCGGCTGGAGGCCGAATGGCCTGCTCGAAACTCTGCAGGTGGTCAGCATGATTGACAAACGAACCCGCTTGCTCGGCAAACGTTGTGGCGGGCAAGTTGTAAGTGGCCGCCTGGGATAGTGGTGAAGCAAACGTGTCCTGTACGATCAGCAGCGGGACGTCCTGGAAATGTTTCACGATTCCTTCATCGTGCCAGTTCGACTTGTAACCACCAGTAATCCAGATTCCGCTTGGTGAAGATTCTGACAGGCTTTCCAGGAATTGTTCCCAGCCGATGACCTGGCCCGCAATCCCCGCAATGACTTCTTCCACGCCGCGGCGGTTGGGACACTTTTCCGCATGAATCGTGAAGCCGCCCGGATAGGTTTCGTCTTCTCCTGTTACTGGAACGTGTCCCAGCACCAGTTGCGCCTCGGCGTCGATACTCCGCACGTACTCTGCCAGCAAGTACGCTTCCTCGACAGTTAAGTGGGGCGAAAGGACGGCTGCCAGCGAGCCTGCCTCGGAAAGTTGCTGCTGCAGTTGTTCCACCAGGGTGGCACCGTCCAGGGGCGTGGGCGTTTCACTTTGCTGCTGATACGCCTGTACCTGGCGATCGGCGTGGTGGACATGTTTCCACCCGTAGCGGCCTTCGTCACACATCCACCAGTGGTTAATGTGCGGGTTATCACGGGGCTTCAGACGATAGATTTGATCCTGGTTTTCTTCCACGTTAATGGAACACCCAGTTGAACATCCAGAACAGACGTGAGGTCGTTTGTTAATAAACCAGACGCGCTGCTCGTAGAGAAAATCCTTGTCTCCCAGGGCGCCGACCGGGCAAAGATCAACGACATTTCCAGACATCTTGTTCTCCAGGGGAAAACCGGGAAAGACGTCGATTTCTTCTGCCGTCCCCCGGTTGATAACCATCAACTCGTTGGTCTCCGTGATCTCTCGGCAAAACCTTACACAGCGACTGCACATCACGCAGCGATCAACGAACAGCGTGACCGTGTCTCCCAAAGGGCGGCGGCGACTCGTGAAGGGGTTAATGTCAGCTCGACGTTCTTCCCGGCCGTGTTCAAAGTGGTAATCCTGTAGTGAACACTCACCCGCCTTGTCGCAAATGGGACAGTCAATCGGATGCCGGATTAGCAGGTCCTCTTCTACCATCGCGCGGGCATCCATAACCTTTTGGCTGTCAGTCACGAAGACCGTGCCATCGGTCGCCGGAGTTTGACAGGCAGGGACCAGCTTCGGAATCAGGCTGATCTCCCCACTTTCCGGGTCTCGTCGACCTGTTTCGACCAGGCACATCCGACAACTGGCTACCACCGAGAGACCGGGATGCCAGCAGTAATGCG
>CAZXJC010000206.1:0-5387 GCA_964640885.1 uncultured Pirellulaceae bacterium
CTTCATGTCGATCCCCTCGAGCTTGAAATTGGCATCGGCTTGATTCGCCTGGCAGATCCTCAGCGAGGCGGCGACTTGCTCGCTCAGATTATGCAATTGCGTCGCGACTTGGCCAGCGAGCAGGGCATGGTCATGCCAAAGGTTCGCATCCGGGACAACATGCAACTGTCGTCAAATCAATACCGAATTCGCCTGGCCACGAATCCCATTGCCTCCGGACAACTGGAACCGACCCGTTTGCTCGCTCTTTTCCACGAACAACCAGCTGACAGCCTTCCTGGAAAGCTCATGATCGATCCCAGTAGCGGGCGTCCTGGCCTCTGGATCGAACCTGGCTTGCGAGATCGACCTGAAGTCTTGCAAGGCACATTACTTGAACCCGTTGAGGTTATCTGCAACCACCTTCAACACGTTGTTCGCCAACATGCCCATGAACTTTTAACACGGGACGCCACAAGCCAGCTCATTAATCAGCTCAAGAAAACATCACCAACCGTTGTCGATGAATTGATTCCACAACTACTCTCCCTGGGGCAAGTTCAACAAGTACTACAGCGATTGCTTCAGGAACAGGTACCCGTTCGCCAGCTGCTGCTGATTCTTGAAGCCCTGGCGGATCGGGCTACTCAGACCAAGGACATTACGTTGTTGACCGAACACGTACGTTGCCGATTAGCTCGCACTATTTGTGAACAACATCGAACGGTGGAAGGTCGCATGCATGTCCTTACGATGGATCCCGATCTAGAGGATCACATTGCCAGCACCATCGGGCATGACGACCAGGGCATTACACTGCGAATGTCTGAATCTTCAGTACAACGTCTGTGTGAATTGATTCGACAACAGATCGATCTCTTACCCACGACGGACCGGCCTCCACTGGTCCTGGTCAAGGCACAAATACGCACGGCACTTAAATTACTTACCTCGTCCCAATTACCACAGTTACAAGTACTCAGCTATGACGAAATTACTCGCGAAACTCAAGTTGAATCGGTCTCCATGATCAGCGGACCGCTGCAACGTCAAAGCATGGCTTATGCCAGTTAATCCACTACAAGGATGTCTGTCACCGGCAACATCCAATACCCCAACCCCCGTAAGCAGGTTTCCATGGACGTGAAAACATATCGCGCAAAGACGTTTCAAGACGCTCTCCAGATGGTTCAATCAGATCTGGGACCAGACGCTTCTATCCTGCAAACTCGGCAACTTCGCAGTGGCTTAGTCCGTTGGTTACGCAACACACCACAAGTGGAGGTGACTGCCTCGGCAACCATTCCTGTTCCCCGGCGTTTGCACGAGGGACTAGCTGCAGATGTCGACAGCGCCGCCTGTTCGCTGGAAGACAGCGTTAGCATTCCATCCGCCGACCGATTCAATTACCGAGCTCAGTATCGTTCCAATCTTTACAACCATGGAAACTCTGGCACTTCACTAGTCGAAGAACTCTGCGGTCATCAAGCAACCAGCTCAGGGCAACATTTACCAGAAACGCTCGTCCAGTTGCTGGGTGAATTGCTAGATGCTGAAGTAAACGAAGAATTAGCAACCGAGCTCATCGAACAACTAAGCCATGACGCCACTCCCATGGACCTGCAAGACCCTCAGCTACTGAGAACTCGCTTGGCTCAATCGCTAGAAGAGGAAATACAGGTCGCTAGCCCGATTAAGCTGCCCCCAGGAGAACGCCGCCTGGTAGCACTGGTGGGCCCTACAGGTGTCGGGAAAACCACGACGATTGCCAAGCTGGCTGCTAACTTTCACCTGCGGGATCAACGACGAGTAGGACTGATCACTGTTGACACTTATCGGATTGCTGCGGTGGACCAATTACGCACCTACGCGGACATCATTGACTTGCCTATGGAAGTGGTCTCTACACCCAAAGAGATGCGGACAGCCATCGACCGTCTGTCTGACCTCGACTTGATTCTGATGGATACCGCGGGCCGCAGTCCTCGTGATGACGTTCGCATCCAGGAGTTGAGAGCTATCTTGGCCGAAGCCAATGCAGATGAAATCCAACTGGTTCTCAGTTGTATCGCGAGCACAAATTCGCTGACAAGATCTTGCCAGCAATTTGCCAAGGTTGGCACCACATCCGTACTGCTAACAAAACTCGACGAAGCTACGGGATTGGGAAACTTGATCCCCTTATTTCGCAACTGCGAATTACCCATTAGTTACCTAACAAATGGCCAAAACGTTCCACATGACATCGAACCCGCCAACGCATCGAAACTGGCCCGGGTCATTTTGGGAATGGAATCCGCCCGCACCGTTTAACCATCGACAGTGAAATGATCGACCAGGCCACCGAACTAAGAAAACTCACCTTTAATCACAGTTATGCTGTGAATGAAGAAAAGTCTGCTGCGCCGCTGCTGGTAGTTAGTGGTGGCAAGGGTGGCGTGGGAGCAACAACCATCGCAGTCAATTTAGCTGCCGCTTTGGCCGCCGATGACCACCAGGTCCTGTTGATTGAAACTGCTCCCTGCCGAACTGACATCGCCACGCTGTGTGGACTGCCAGAAAACTACGGCTGGGAAACAAACAGTTCTCCTGATACAGACCTCACCAGCAAATTGCAGTGTGGCCCAGTGGGACTGACCGTACTACCGGCCAGTTGGGCAAATCCTGACCAGTCTGCCGCAGAATCCACTTCGCAGTCTCATCACTTGTTTCAGCAGCTTAGCCAGTTGCAGAAGCAGTATGACCTGGTAATTGCTGACGTCGGCAACCAAACCAACAACCTTTCTTGCCGTCTCCGAACAGCGGCCGATGAACTACTACTGGTGACCACTTGCGATCCAATCGCCGTCATTGATTCCTACGCCTCGCTCAAAAGAAAATCCCGCCCGAAGACTGGACCACGCGTACGGACTCTTATCAATTACGCCAGTTCCCCTCAATTGGCTGCCGATGTGCATCAACGAATCAGCCAGGCCTGCCGCCGATTTCTCGGATTTACCAGCGAGCCGCTCGGTTCTATTCCAGAAGAACCCCGCTTAAAAGTAGCCGCGGCCCACGCTACCCCCTTTGTAACACACGCGGCGGAAACACCTGTTGCCCAAACACTCACCACGATGGCTCGCCAACTACTGCGAGTCTCCTTAAGCGTCTCCAGTCAACAAACAGGTATTAACCGCATTTAAGACATTGCATTTTCTAACTAATTTTTCAAACCGTTAACAAGAACTCTTCACTCTAACTTTACGTCATCAACAGTACTACGAAGAAACAACTCGTTTCATAACGCCACGCCACTGCTCGTCATGAGCCGTGGTTAGATCAGGGAGGATCGCATGGCAACCACTGGACTGCAACAGAATCAAAACGCACCCTCAACTAAACACCAAGTGAAAAATCGATTGCCTGCCGCACGAGGCAAGCGAAAGGGTGTCACTAGCAAATGCCAGAAAGAAATACAGGCAGTCTGGCTGCAATACAAAAACGAACCCGACAACCAGACCTTGCGCAACCAGTTACTGGAACACTACCTGCCTGTCGTTAAGTACAACGCCGAACGTATCTGGTCACGGTTACCAGATGGAGTCGAACTGGACGACCTTATGTCGTCTGGAATTTTCGGGCTCATGAGTGCCATCGATGCGTTCGATTTAAGTCGCGGCGTTAAATTCGAAACCTATTGCGCTCCGCGAATCCGTGGCGCCATGCTTGATGAGCTTCGACATATGGACTGGGTGCCGCGACTTGTAAGAGCCAAGGCCAGCAAACTTCTAGAAGCTACCAATAGCCTGGAAACATCACTCGGGCGACCTGCCACCGATCAAGAACTTGCTAACTACCTGGAACTTAGTCTTCCCGAACTGGAAAAAATGAGTCGCGATGCAAATGCAATCGGCCTGGTGAGTTTGCACAAAAAGAAGTGGGGCAACACGGATGGGTACAAGGAATTGTGCGAAGTTGACATGGTAGAAAACAAGCGGAGCGAAGACCCCACTCGCAGACTCAAGAAAAACGATCTCATTCGGCTTGTCACAAAAGGCCTTAATCGTAGTGAACGACTAATCATTATCCTCTACTACTACGAAGAACTCACCATGAAGGAAATTGGCCACACCCTCGATTTAAGCGAAAGCCGAGTCAGTCAGATGCACACCAGCATCGTTCGAAGATTGCAATTTCAATTGCACAAGCGGCAACCTGAATTCCTTACCTGATTCTTGGCCAGTCGCTCTCCTCTCGAGCAAGCAGATGAGCGTAAAACGGCTTGTTTTTCTGGGCCAAGCGACTCCCTCTCATCAGAGCTACCGCCATCTGGGGGGGGGCTTTAATACCCAAATTTCAGCTCTCGAGCAGCGGTACGCATTACCCCAAAAAAAGTTCGCCGATCCTTGAAAAGGAGCCGTAATTTGTTAATATGGAGAAACTTGTCACTAATCTAATATGGCTTTTATTCACTTCGACCTTAGGCCCGTCTCATCGTTGGGCTAAGGACAACGGATTGTCGGAGCGAGAAGGCGACTGCCTTGAAGGTAGTAAAGATGGAGTTTCATTGGCGTATTATTGATCGGTTAGTTGTGGCTATTCGCTGGAACTAATTAGAAACAGAAGCACGTTATTGTTTTTCATTTTTCACTGGAGGGATTTTCATGAAGCGACCACGTAATTGTAGAAAGACTGGCTTTACGCTAGTCGAACTGCTGGTGGTGATTGCAATCATTGGAATTTTGGTTGCGTTACTATTGCCGGCAGTCCAGGCAGCACGTGAAGCTGCCCGAAAAATGTCGTGCGGTAACAATCTCAAACAACTTGGGATTGCCATGCACAATTACCACGAAACTTACAAACGCTTGCCGCCAACCGGTCTTTTCCATTGGACCCGGCAATCGCGTAATGGCCACACCTGGTACAACACCAGTCGTGGTAGCCAATTTGTAAAGTTGTTGCCCTTTATGGAAGAAGATCCCATCTACTCAAAGCTGGATCAGATAAGCGCTGGTCCCTCCCGAGCGGTTCGCTTTGAAGAAAAGATTTTCGGCCCTGAAGGTAAATGGATTCGATCCGAGATTATTGACAGTTACCTCTGTCCCTCGGCAAATGTCGATCCTTACATTACTGGTACCAATCCTTTAGTAGACCGTGCCATCAGTTGTTATGCACCATCGCTGGGTTCTCAACGAATGAATACCCGAAGTGGTTGGTGTAATGACTATCCGGGTAACGTCTTTGGTACTGGTCCTGCAGGACATGGTAATGAAGGCCGTGCCTATCGTATCTCGGGTGTTTTCGCTCGTGGTCACTGGGCTGCCAAGATCCGTGACATCACCGATGGAACGGCACAAGTCATCGCCATGGGCGAGATTCTTCCCAACTGTGGGGATCATCAACGCAATGGTTGGATGCACTTTAATTCG
>CAZXJC010000207.1:0-3320 GCA_964640885.1 uncultured Pirellulaceae bacterium
ACTGCACAAAGCCTTGCGCGTAGCTGCAAATCTTAGACGCATAGAGGGCCTGCCGAATCGCTTCAACCCACTCCTCTCGTTGCGCATCGGAGTCGATTGCCAGTGGCGCTGCCGCCGGACCGCTGAGCACCTCGCTAGCCCGTACACGTGCTTCCTTGATAGCCGAAAGGCTACGAGCATAGACAGCTGTGGTCACCAGCGTACTGGGAACTCCCAGGTCCAATGCTAATTGGCTCATCCATTTGCCCGTTCCCTTGGCGCCGGCGACGTCGAGTATTTTATCGACCAGGAAACCATCGCCATCGTCATCAGCCACGCTAAAAATATCTCGGGAAATCTCAATCAGGTAACTCTGCAACTCGCCCGCATTCCAGCTGGCAAACGTCTCGTACAACTGATCGTTATTGAGGCCGACTGCGTCACGCAGCATATGGTAAGCCTCGCAGATCAATTGCATGTCACCATACTCAATACCATTGTGAACCATCTTGACGTAATGACCGGCACCGCGGGGACCGACCCATTCACAACAGGAAATATCTTCGTTCGGTCCCACCTTGGCAGCGATTGCCTGGAAGATCGGTTGCACCAGTGGCCAAGCGGCCTCGCTGCCACCGGGCATCATGCTGGGTCCCTTGAGAGCCCCTTCTTCACCACCAGAAACCCCGGTGCCTACATAAAGCAGGCCTTGCGACTCGACATGCTCGGTCCGGCGCTCGGTATCAGCAAAATGAGTGTTGCCACCATCGATGATCACGTCACCAGGCGACATCAGGGGAATAAGTTGATCGATTAGCTTATCGACAGCTGGGCCAGCCTTAACAAGCATCATAATCTTGCGCGGAGCGGCTACGCTTTGCACCAGTTCTTCCAGGCTGTGGCAACCAATAAAGTTTTTGCCAGCTGCCCGGCCACTGATTAGTTGATCAACTTTTTCAACGGTACGATTGTTCACTGCGATTCGAAAACCACGACTCTCTACGTTCAGCGCCAGGTTCTCACCCATAACAGCCAAACCAATCAAGCCAAAATCCGCCAACTCAGACATAGGTAGAACTCTCTGCGTAGAAGTAAACTAGTAAAGGATTTAAAAACTAACGCGTGGGAACCTTGCTCAGGCATTCACCGGCCAAGGGGGCTGTGCCGGCAAATACTTGTCAAACTCATCCAACAGTTCTTGCTGGTAATCTCCGGCAAACTCCTGGTTAAGGAACTTGCTGATCCCTTCGTCCAGGAAACGTTGCCAGCTGGCCTCTTCTTCCCCCGGGTTAATCGGAAAGAAGAGGCAGTTATTCGCTTGGGCTGCTCGACAGTCTCCCGGTGCGTCGCCGATCATCAGGGTATGATCTGCTGCATAGCGAGCCGCGTTCGACAGGGTCTCTTTCTTGCTACCCGATTCTTGTCCGCAGATCGCCTCTACGTATTGATCGATACCATGTTCGGTCCATTCGGCGGTAAGAGCTTCGTTAGGAGTTGCACTACAGACAAGCATATCTGCCTGTCCCTGCAATTGAACCAGGCTCTCTCGGACGCAAGGAAACGGTGGTACTCCGCGAACGGTCTGAGCGAAGGTCTCGTTCACTGTCAGGGACCAGTCCAGCGCCCGTTGCAGGGCGGGATCTACCGTGGCTGCTACCATTACAGTCAGGGTGGGATTCCCTAACATCGTCTCTTCCGAAATCCACTGTTCGACAGCCTGGGGCACTTCGATCGTGACTCCCCGCGCTGCTACCTCCGGGCGTTTCTGTAACCACTGCAATGTCTCGACCAGGGCCGGGAAGCGATTGATGCCACGACTCTTGGAATAGAGGTTCACGAATTCAGCTGCTTCACGAGCGTACTTGCTGACTGCCTGCAACTCGTAAAAATTGACCGTGTGCGGAATAAAACACTCCTTGTGCTTTAATTCCATCGTATCGAAGGCGCAACCGTCGGAGTCGATGCCTACCAGGAAATCATGTTTCGGTGTTATTTCGTACATTCAATTCTTTCCGTCTTCTGTCCCAGGCTAGTTTTCAAGTTCTTTCCGTTTGGAGCACGTAGGATGGCAACTGGGCTGCCGCATAAATTGGCTCAAATTGCGTCAGACGTTGCCGCCCGTCCTGCATTGGCAACTGGAGCATCTCGTTTCCAACCAGTGGCTTGGCATAGCGGACAAAGTCATCGGTTACATCGGTACCATTTTCAGTGATCCAACCTGCAGGAAAGGTTCGCTCACTATTGGCCACCTGCTGTAACGGCACCTTGTCATAACGAACGCTATAATCTGGCCCCTCGTTACGCAAAATGGTCGCCATGTGACCGCTTTCACCACCTGCTGCCAGTTCTGCCGCTTTCCGACCCGCCTGGTAGGCCTCCTCCAGGTCAACCGTGGAAGCATAAGCCATCGAATGCCGCTGATCGGTCCCCGGTACATTCGCCCGAGCGGACCCACGAGCTGCCAGTCCTTGCTGGTTCAAGTAATTGACCACCACCTGGGCAGCTGTCACCTCGCTGGCGCTGAATTGTGTATGCCCAAAGGAGTCGGCTCGTTCGCCGAGACTTCCCACATCAAAGCCTTCACTCACGACAACCAGGCAGCGACCATCCTGTCGCAGCTGGTCATTCACCTGGTCTGCCATTTGTTCCAGAGAACACGGACTTTCGGCGAGGTAAATTTGCAGCGGCAGTTGCCGATCCGGATCCGCCAGTCGAGCCGCCGCAGGAATAAAACCAATCTTTCGCCCCATGGCCTGCAACACCAGCACGGGATCAGCCGGACAGGACCCCTGGTTCTCCTGGTTAGCGTTCTGCACAGCATGCATCCAGTACTTGGCCGTGGAACCATAGCCGGGCGTATGATCGATCAATTTAAATTCGCTGTCACCCACATCGTTGTCAATCGTCTTGGGACCACCGATCGCCACCAGGTCCAGGCCTTGTTCCTGAGCCCGCTGCGCAATCTTGTCGGCAGTATCCATGGAGTCATTGCCGCCGATGTAGAAAAAGTAGCCCACGTCATGGGCTCGCAAAACCTCAATGCAACGCACAAAGTCTTCGTCCTGGTCTGCCTTGAGCTTATAGCGGCAGGTGCCAATGGAACCTGCTGCAGGCGTGTATTGCAGCAGGCTAATTTCTTCTTCGGCTTGTGCTGACAAGTCCAGTAACTGTTCTTTCAAGACGCCTTCAATGCCATGATGGGCGGCATAGACAGTGCCGATCTCGTCAAGATCGCGAGCAGCATCGACAATTCCCCGCAAGGTATTGTTGATCACAGGGCTGGGACCACCGCTTTGAGCTACTACCAGGTTGTTTGGCCTACTCATACTTATCCATTCATT
>CAZXJC010000208.1:0-2743 GCA_964640885.1 uncultured Pirellulaceae bacterium
CCCGTCCAGGTCCTTTTTACTGGCGCCGTATCGGTCAGCTGATCCCTGGCACGCACATCGTAAACCAGCAACGTATTTTTTTCCCGCAAGTAAAGTCGCCCGTTAGCAACTACCGGGTGAGCCCAGCTGTCACCGCCAGCACCAGGGATCTGAAACTTTCCCTTCAGACGATACCCCTCGGTGGTCGCTTCCACCAGCGCCATCACACCGTTTTGATAACGAAAGTAAAGATGCCCGTCTGCATAAACAACGGCCGCCGAGCCGACCCCAGGACCACGCCGCTTCCAGTGCCGGCGCCCCGTTTCCAGGTCCAGCGCTGTTGGCAAACCGTTGTTGCTACCATGACCACCAAAAATCGCGTCACCGATCAGGATGACGCCCCCGTGATGGTTTTGAAACTGGCTACCGTTAAGGCGATAAATTTCTTCCGTTCGAATCCCTCCCTTGCCATCGGGATGCAACTTCAACAGGACGCTCCCACTGTTGTAGCCGTTAGCGGAAAAGACCAGGTCTCCGCGCACAACCGGTGTGGGGATATTGGCGGTGCCATTAGAAATATCGTTATAGCCCCAGAGGAAACGGCCGTCGTCGGCCGCTACGCCAATAAGGCCACGTCCGACCAGTTGAACATACTGTCGAATCCCAGCGGCGGTCGTCACCTGAGCGGAAGCAAATCCCATCCCATCACGGCCAGCCATACCTAGCTCGGGAATGCGTGTTTTCCAGATCAGCTTTCCCGAATTCTTATCGAGAGCGACCATCATATGTTCTGGTCCGCCGGGCGAGCAGATCAGCTTGTCACCGTCAATTAAGGGGGATTCTCCATAACCACGCCCCGACATCATGCGTCCCTGGAAGTCCTCCAAAAAGACACGTTTCCAAAGAATCTTCCCTGAATCAGCCTGTAAGCAAACCAAGTTGCCATCAGGATCCAGGGCATAGAGGCGATTTCCATCAACGGTCGGTGTAGAACAGGGAGTTCGTGATGTGTTGCCAATCGTTTGCTTCCAGCGTAGTTTTCCGGTGGTCGCATCCAGGGCCACTGCCAGGACTTCTTTCCCTTCCTGGCCGATGGTAAAGCGCAACCCCTGGCTCACGACCAGGCTGGCATAGCCACCGCCAACCTCCTCAGATTCCCAGAGTTTTGCCGGGCCTTGAGAAGGCCACTGCGGGAGCAGTCCTTTTTCTTTAGAAATGGCAGTCCGCTGAGGCCCGCGCCACTGGGGCCAATCGCCAGCCTGAACCGATGCGTTCAATAAGCCAGTTAACACAATGACCGCTATTTTAACGGTTTTGAAAATTCGCTCGCCGATTAACCGCATTCGTTGCTCAGACATCGCTGGACTCTTCGCCCTCCAATTCGTTAGAGACAACCATCTTGTAGCTGGACGACTCTGGCAGCAGGTAGTTGAGCGTTATCCCGACTGCGAGGTTAGCCAGCAGGGCAAACGGGCCAATCCATTGGAAGCTAATGGGATCAATACATGCTTCGTAGGGAATTCCTGTCAGCGCATCCATCTTAGTTTCAACAGGCGCTCCAATCGTGGCCGGATCAAACTGAAAGATCACCGAAAGTAAGTAACAAAGTTGGCCACTGAAAGCGATCAGGATGGCCACCACGCTACCCACGATAGTCCCTACCCAGACACCGATCGGGTGCACACGTTTAGCAAACACTGCATAGTAGAAAAGAGCAAAAATAGGAGTGGTAAACAGATTAACGGACTTCTGGGTCACGGCCATGATGTTTCCCTCGATCGCACCTGCTCCCATGCTTCCCAGAACCACGATTACACCAATGGCCACGGCCATCCCACGTGACATGAGAAGGTGCTGCCGCTCGCTGATTTCTTGCCTGCGGTTGCGCTGCACGAAATCCGTCATCACGACCGCGGTGATTGAGTTCACTCCTGAATCCAGGCTAGACATGGCAGCAGCAAACATAGCGGCAATCACCAGGCCTGCCAGACCAATCGGTAGGCTGTGCGAGATAAAGCGAGGAAACCATTGATCAGCACCAATCAGGTTATCACGAGTCTGGCCCAGGGTTTCTTCCTTCCAGTCAAGTGCTTTCAATAACTCCGCGTCCTTGGGGTAACGTTCATTTTTTTCTTGAAATGTTTTATTAAACTCTTCATAGGCCACGATCGCATCTTTTTGCTGCTGGGGTCGGGACTCACGCAAATCACGAAAATGCGCCATCAGAGCAACCCCTACCATGCAAAGAGTAACGCCTACAACCACACCAACAATCAACTGGGTCGCTAATGCTTTGCGAGCCCCAGCGGCATCGCGAGTTGCCATGAAACGTTGCACCGTGGTTTGATCACCACCGAGGGTCGCAACATACCAAACAAGCGTCATGGTAATCGATCCGAACCACGTTACTCTCGTACCAAGCGATTCCGGAAGTACCGGTTGCGATTTCCACTCAGCTGGCCACTCAGTCGGAATCCAGGAAAAACCACCAAAATTCCAGGTCACGATCGCCAGTACGGTCAGTGCCCCTCCGTAAAGCAGGATCGTCTGAATTAAATCCGTGATCACGACCGCCTGCAAACCACCGAGCGAGGTATAGATGATCGCTACCAGGCCAATGATGGCCACGATCAGCAGGTTCCATGATGGATCGACGTCCAGCATCGTGACCATGGCATCGCCAGCAAATTTGAGTAGCACAGACATCCAGATCAGCCGCAACAAGAGGAACAACAGGGCCCCTAAAACACGGAACTGATACCCA
>CAZXJC010000209.1:0-2548 GCA_964640885.1 uncultured Pirellulaceae bacterium
TAACATTTCCTGACCTAACTCAGACATTAGCCTTAACTACCTTGACTTAACAAAACAAATCATAGTAAATAATTCCCACAAAGCAACACAAAGTTTTAATAAAAAAAACGCGCATTTTGATTCAGCAAAATAAGGTACAAACGCAAATATCAAAAACTTTTCATGAACTCATCTAACTTTCTGAACAAGTATTCTGATATCCCCAGAACCAAATTTTTCTCTACCGTAACAGTCTTTCTCAATTATATGTGGTGCTAGAGGTTTCTTTGCTTCATGATAACTTCATATCTCATATTAAAGACGATCAACGCTAAAATCTTAGCCTTAGAAAAAAAGACGGTATTAGGTAATCCTACACATGTCTCTACCAATTTATCAAGATTCTTAATGTATATTTTTTTCATGTTCTTGCTGGTTACCGAGCTTCAAATCTTTCTCAATAAACACTTAGGTTACAAAGATCTAGTGAGGCCAGCACATATTGGATTTCACTTCATCACACAAAATAAGCCAAATCTCCTGAAGTTCACTGTAACTTCGTGAAAATCTTCACTATTCCAACACACCTTACCTTGTTCTAAGGCCTAATGTACTATTAAGAACTTTTTAAAACGAAACGACCAATAATAGCCCTTCATAACAAGAAAAAAACCAAAATCAAGAACCTTTCCTCATCACGCTATTATTTTATAAAGTAGAGTCAATACACTCCCACATTTTCTGTAATATGCTCCATTTCCCTCAAACCATTAGATATCAGAAATGCCCGAAGTGTATACTTCCCACTAGGTTCACGAACTCGTTCTAACATTTGAACTAAAAAATTAGCTCTTGTAGCTAACAAAGACAAAGATCAGTACCTACAGTTGAATTCAAAATTATTAATTTATCTGTTACTATCCAACTATGAGACCTATTAGGTGTATCTTGTGATCTAGCCCACAAGAAGCCAAGTCATGTTTTCTCTAAATCTTACTCAACGATAGCGCAAAGAATTCCACGATTACTTTTACCGAAAATTGATGAGAACACCAAGATCTGTTTGACCAAGGCTGTGTTCTCAACACCCAAATTCGTTTTAAGTAAACCCATAACCCAATGGAACTTGACAATTACCCAAAGTCAACAATCGGGCTGTCAGCCATTCTCTACAAAACTTATTAATCCGCGTTCCTCTAATTCTTTCGCGATGGGTATAAGTTCCCAAATTGGCACATTAATGATGTCAGAAACTGACAAAAGATCTTGCTGCCCATCAACATAGGCTAGAAGGTTCATCATATTCCAATCATATTGGATAGATAATTCAGACTTCTTACTACTTACATTTGGGTATAATCCCCTCTTTCCTAATTGCGGTTCACATAAAACACTCGCTTGAAAAACCTTATTTTCCTCTAATGCAACTAAGCATTTTTGAATAACCGTAAAGCCTCCCAAAAGGCCAGAAGAAGTAACAACATTAAAATTATCCAAAGATGTATGATATTCCGGATATCCTCCAGGTTTGCTCCGCATTATACAACCAACTGGCAGGTCCACACCAGGACTGTTGTATTGTCTCTCATCACTTCCGCGATCAAGAAATGAATACAAAGTATAGTTTGGCTCGGTATGTTTCAAGACATGTCGAGCTACACGATCGGCGAGGGTATCACCCTTTCGGGACGGTATAAAGGAATATGTTCGATCATCCCCAACACAGGACACAGTATATCCCGCTAAAATTCCTTTTTTCATTTGTTCTAGGTTTCGACTCAGGTAAACAATCGACCCAATTGTTTCCGGTATGAAAACCAATCTGTACGTATACCGTCTAGTCCTCAAAGATATTAGCCACTATAGTAAATATGTTAGAACAACAAGACCCGACAAGTCATCATTTGCCATTGAAGGATGACAGATATAGGTAGAGAGAAAAATCTCCTGTTTAGTTTGCCCTGGTAGGATAACTTCCCCATAAGTTAGAAAACCATCTTCAAGAATACTATCAATTTTCACACAGTAGATTCCTGATTTTAGCCTACTTCGCTGTTGCTCCGTAAGACAAAAGCCCCACATTTCTTCATAATAAGATGTAACATAGGGTATTGCATCAGGTTGGTCTGGCAAAGAAAACAAGTGCCTTTGTAGTTCTTCGAGTGTAATTTTTCGATCTACAGGAATTGAATAGCCTACAATATGAAGATTATTTACCTTGAAATCAATAATTTTTCTCCCATTGGGATCAATTATGTAAGCATCTTTGATGTTCCATTCCTTTGGCACATTCCAATCAAATGCTGGGGTTCCAGAAGGAACTTCATGAATCATTAATTCAGGTATCTTTTCTCTGACACTTTTTAATGTTTGCCTAACGCCATTTCCCGTAAGGCTTCTGCAGATAGGAAACAGAAATTTAGCAAAATCTAACATTTCCTGACCTAACTCAGACATTAGCCTTAACTACCTTGACTTAACAAAACAAATCATAGTAAATAATTCCCACAAAGCAACACAAAGTTTTAATAAAAAAAACGCGCATTTTGATTCAGCAAAATAAGGTACA
>CAZXJC010000210.1:0-3630 GCA_964640885.1 uncultured Pirellulaceae bacterium
GACATTCTGATCCTTCGTATTGGGGAGTCCACATGCCGACACCAGTTCCTGTGGCTGCCCTTAAGTCGGGAACTCCATAATCGAGGATACGGTTACCCCAGTTGCCGGGCAGCACCTGCTGGATTCGCCGGCGGTAAGCTCGAAACAGGGGGCTGTTTAGCTGAGGAAGATTCATTTTGCGGAAATCCTTGTAACTCTGATACATCGGATTACCCGCTCCGGGAGCAAGGTCGCTGATGCGGTCGGGCATTTCTATCCGCATTAATTCCCGCATGGCCATCAAGCGAATCCAGGCGGCCTGGCGAGGACTCGTTCCCGGTGGGATACGAATCGGCAAGGGACGCGTGCGGTAGGATTCATAGCGTCCACTGATGAGTTCATGGATTTTAGCGATTTGAGCCCTGGTCCGTTTTCCCCGGGCAGTTTCCTGTACGGAGAAGAGGGCGAACAGGACCATGCTGGCCAGTACACCGATGACGGCGATCACTGTCAGCAATTCCACCAGCGTGAAGGCGGAATGGCGCAAGCGCAACGACCGATACATACCGGTTGCCTTGACCTGCCAGCGAGTTGCCTGGTTTGTTCCACGTGGGTTCATTGCGTCTTATCTCCCAATTGGCCCCCACTGAAATTGCTAATATTTTTATTGTCGGCATCGGTGAAATTATGGCCGCTGGGATAGCGTTTCCATTGTGCCTTAGGGTTCTTCACAAAGGCCCTATGATCCTGGCCAAAATCGGAGTCGACGCCGCTGGCGAGGATTTGAAACGTCCTGTCATTGAACCAGATTTCATTAGCTTGTGATGACATGTAGGGTCTGGCACGTCCGGAAATTTCCAACTGGTACTTGGAAGGTTTTTTACTCAGCGGTGGCGGGTATTGAGCTGTCAGGTCTACGTTTCCCTTGGCCAGCTTGTAACCGTACGAGCGGGAGTCAAAAAAGACGTAGGGAGTTTCGAAGCCCCGTGGCAGGTAGACTGGAAAGGGATCGCCATCATCTGCCGCAAACAGTCGTCGGCCATCAAAGTCATAGATGCCCGGCTTCCGTCGCTGGCCGGAGAGTGGCCCGCCAGGTCCGGTAAACGGTCGCGTAACCTCGTCGCTAAATCCCGACAGCCAAAAGACGAGTGCTTCGGCGGGATCGATTTGCCAGTGAGCAACACTTGATATATTGCTGATGTTGTCAACCTGGTAGGCGACCTTTAAGAGGTCGTTGATGTCAGCATCTGCAATACGGGGGAAGACTTTGCGAGCGTGTCGCACAACGAGAGCCGGATCGGTGAAATCCGGCGGATAGTCGTCGAACTTTTTCTTGTAGGCTTCGATGCCACTTTCGAGTTGCTTGATTTCCATGACCAGGCGACTTACTTCGGCCCGTATCATGACACCCCGAATGGTCGGGATTAGCAAACCAATGAGAATTCCGATGATGGCCATGACGACCAGCAATTCAACCAGGGTAAAGGCAGTCTTGTGGTGTTGATGAGACTTGCTCATAACAGATTATCCTCGTCAATGAGTACTGATAGTCCCGGGCAACAGGTTGTTACCCGGGACGATCTGAATGTGAAAAGCAACTTACCCGGAGAGTTTCTGAATCAACTCAACCAGGGGCATGAAAAGTGACACAACAATGAAGCCGACGGCAAATCCCAGGAACACGATCAGCATCGGTTCCAGCAAGGCCATTAGGCCATCAGTCAATGTTTTGACTTCTTCGTCGTACTGGTCGGCTACCTTGTAAAGCATCGTATCCAATTCGCCCGTTTCTTCACCGACGTCGACCATGTTGACGCCCAGGTCATCGACTACGGGCTGACGCATTCGTGACAGGTAAAAGACACTGAGCAAGACGCCTCCCGTGAGCGTGAGATAACCACCGATCATCAACAAACCGGCTTCCGGTGAAGCCCCGTGAAGACCCGTTACGACGATACCGGGGAAAGCACCAAAGAAGGCGTAAAAGAACATTGCCATGGGGTGGAAACTGGGCCTGGAATGTGCCTTAAGTGGTTGGGCAATCGGTTCCCCCTCACGAATCGCGTCGGAAACCTTGCCGTACAACTGTTCGAACATTGCATTTCCGGAAGTGTCCCGGGTAATGGTTAGCCCTTCCAGGATAGGAACACCACTAGCAACCAGCGTTCCGAGCGTCCGCGTGGTTCGCGCCAGGCAATTCTTTTCCACGAGCTTGCCCACGACAGGTGTTTTTAACATGAACAAGTCCCATCCCATGCGACCGTATTTGAATTTCCTCAACAGCTTTACAAAGAGGAACAAGACCAGTGGGATCGCTGGAATTAAGAACCAGAAACGGACCACGTTTTCCGAGACTGCCATCAATAACAACGTCGGTGGCGGTAACGTGAGTTCAAACTCCTCGAACATTTCCTGGAAAACGGGCACGATTTTCAGCATGATAAAGGTCAAGATGCCGACAGCCACCAGGATGACGACGATCGGGTAGATCATGGCGCCTTTGACTTTTCGTATTAGCGATTCGGCACGTTCCTTGAACTCGGCCAGTCGTTGCAGGATAATTTCCAGGGCACCACCGGCCTCTCCCGCTTTGATCATGTTGACATACAATCGATCGAAGACCTTTGGTTGCTTGCTCATCGCTTCCGACAGGGTCGCTCCCGATTCGATGTCATCACAGACATCCATGAGAGCGTTTTTCAGGGCACCACCTTTACATTGGCCCTCGAGGATTTTCAGGCTGCGCAAAATGGGCAACCCCGCATCCTGCAGGATGGAGAGTTGACGGGTGAAAGTCGTCAAGACTTTCGTTGATGTTCCGCCCATGACAAAACGACTGCGACGGCTTTTGCCACGCACGCGGGCATCGTCAGCGCCGGAGCGTTTGACGGAAATCCTGGTGACGTAGTAACCCATTTGACGTATTGTCGTTTGGGCTTCTTCCTCGGTTGCGGCGTCGATGACGTCCTTGATTTCCTGTCCCGTGGCGTCCATCGCTTCAAATTGAAAAGTGGGCATGACGGTCATTCCTTGGAAGCAATAAATACTGGAGGTGATATCTGAATTACAGTTCGATTAATTGAGCGAATAAAGAATTATGATTCTACGACGGTCTCTCGGATGACTTCTTCCGGTGAAGTCAATCCATCAAAAATGAACTGGTAGCCTCCCTCACGCAGTGGCAACATGCCATGTGCCTTGGCCACTTTCCGCAGGTCGTCATTGGATGCATTGCCCATGACCATTTCTCGCAATTCATCGTTCATGATCATCAGTTCAAAAATCCCCACCCGTCCCTTGTAGCCGGTGTTGTTACAGGTGTCGCAGCCTCGTCCTCGAAACATGGGTCGCTCTCCCAACTCTTCCTTGGTGAGGTCCAGTTGAAAAAGAAGCTCTTCCGTTGGTTCGATTTCTTCTCGACACTGGCTGCAGATCCGTCGCACGAGTCGTTGAGCAAGAATGGCTTCTACCGTTGCTGTTACCAGGAAAGGCGGGACTCCCATGTCCTTGAGCCTCGTGATGCTGCTCGGTGCGTCATTGGTATGCAGCGTACTAAAGACGAGATGTCCCGTGAGTGATGCTTGGACGGCAATTTGAGCAGTCTCAAAGTCGCGAATTTCCCCTACCAGGATTTTGTCGGGGTCCTGACGT
>CAZXJC010000211.1:0-12630 GCA_964640885.1 uncultured Pirellulaceae bacterium
CCTGGTCTGGCTATTGGCCTGGCATTCGGTCGCCGCGGCTGTTTACTCAACGGCTGTTGTTGGGGTGGAGTTTGTGAAGACAGTGACGCCGGCATTCACTTTCCTGCCGGAGCACCTCCTTACATGGCACAGCTACGGACCGGACAACTGCTGGGGATCGAGTTAAAACCTGCCACCGGAAATTCCCTCGGAACCGTTACCAGCGTAAAGCCGGGAAGCCTGGCCGACAGCAAGGGAGTTGTCGCTGGTGATCATATTATCCAACTGGTCAGCCTCTCCAGTCATCAATTACGCAGCAAATCACCCTCGTCCACCAGGCTTGCTGTTACGCTTCGACGGGAGAAAAAACCCGAGGTCGTTTGGACACTCGATCAATTACCCGGGTCCTCGCTGGGAGTTGTTCCAACACAAATACTCAGCAGCCTCAATGCAGCGATCATCTGCTTACTGGCCTGGGCCTGGTATCCAGTTCGTCGTCGCGATGGGGAGCTGGTTGCTGGGATGTTTACGGTCTATCCAGTTACCCGATTTCTCTTGGAGATTATCCGGAGCGACGAACCCGGTCGCTGGGGAACGGCCCTGACAATGTCACAATGGGTGAGCATCTTAATGCTAGTCGTTGCGGTCCTGCTCTGGGCCCGGATCTTGAGTCGACCGCCACACCGTGCCTTGCCAGCTACGAAACCGGGCTAAAAAAGTCAAAAACAACCTTTGCTGATGAGATTTTCCTACTTGACGCTAAGTAACGTCCTGACAATGATTTGACATCATTTCGCTGGCACGCGAAGATGGTTTCACAAGTTTTTTAGCATGACTTAAGTGCTGTCTGGGAACTATTTTTAGCCCTTTGGCGTCTGACTATTCTGGAGCAGGTGTGAGAGACGACGCACAGTTGATCACCGATACGCTGGCTGGCGATACCGAAGCATTTGGCCAATTGGTTCACCGATACCAAAGCCGTTTGTTCAATACGCTATTTCACGTCACGCGTAATCGGGAGGAGGCTGAAGATGTCATGCAGGAGGCCTTTGTACAGGCTTTCGTAAAACTAGATTCATTTCAAGGAAACAGTGCCTTTTACACCTGGCTGTATCGAATTGCTTTCAACCTTTCGATCAGTCGCAAGCGAAAAAAGAAACCCGAAGCATCCGTAGACCAGCAACGCGAGTCTTCCGGCAGCGAACCGGTTGATGCCGGTGAACTTCCCGCTGACCGCCTGTTGCGTGAAGAACGGGCCGAGCAGCTCCATCTAGCCATGACAGCCTTGCATGACGAGCACCGCGCGGTTCTCACGCTGCGCGAAATGGAAGGTTTTTGTTACGAGACGATTGGCGAGATACTTGACCTGCCTGCCGGAACCGTTCGCAGCAGGTTGCATCGCGCACGAATGCAATTGCATAACCAGTTAAAAGCTATTTTACATGAGAATTCTTCCTAAACGATGAAACACCACATTCCTGAAGAACTGATCAGCGCCTATCTCGACGGCGAGCTAACCAGTGACGAACAACTGCTGGTCGAAGAAGCTTTGCGCGATGACCCTCAAAGCCAGCAACTGCTGGACGACCTGCAATCTCTTCATGATCGTTTACAAGCGATTCCCCGCAGTGAACCTAGTCGAGACTACACAGAACAAATTCTGCGTCGGGCCGAACGGGCAATCTTGACGGGCACCAACGCAACAAGCTCCAGCGCGCTGACCAGCGACGCTCCGGCCAAGGAAACGGTAATTACTCCCAGCCGCAAAGACTCACCAGGAAACTGGAAACATGTAATTTGGGCAAGTACTGCCCTGGCAGCAACACTCCTGTTAGCGCTCCTCTTTCAACCGGATCAGCCTGTCAGTCATCAATTAACGGACGCTACCGAGCACCAACCCAACCAGACCACCACCGCTGATCCGCGCCTCGAGGCCACGGCGGACGCAAACGAAGATGAATCGCTTGACCTTGAAAGCGAGTCAGTAGAGAGCGCCGTTGCTAGCGCAGATGAAGAAAGTGATGATCTGGCGCCAGCCGGTCTAATAGCGACCAAGGGTGCTCCTGGCCGACCAACCCAACCCAAGAAGGGTGCAAACAAACCCTTTGGTGCGGCAGCTCCAGGTGCCGACGGACTGGGATCGGTTGCCGATACCACCCAACCAGACGAACTTTTCCTCTACGTAAACCTGCCACAAAAAGAATTTGATCGGCAGACCGTTGTCCGCACGCTGCTCAATCAACAAGTCACCTTAGGTTATGATCCTGCCACTAAAAATGGATTGCCGGCAGTTGTGGCCAACCGAAACAATCTTATAGTCGCTCGCAAAGCGAGCCCTGCCGTCGAAAGTGATAAAGACAAACCGACTGACACGGCGGCTCCTAAGCCAAATCAGGTTGCCGCTAAGGAAAAGAGTCTCGCGGAAGTGGCCAGCAGATTTCCAACTCTTGCCGCTGCTACGACGCGAGTTGTCACCATCAACGCGTCGCCTGAAGAACTTGAGGAACTGGTTGTGAACCTGTCAAACCAGTACCAGGTTGAACTGGCTGTTGAGAACGATGCCAATGGTATCGGACAACAACTCGCCAGTAATCGGCAACTCGATTTACCAGGCAACCGTCAGGCAGTAGAACGTATCCAATCGCTTGCCAACCGCAATAACCTTCGTCGCGCAGCAACTAACCAGGCTAGCGCACTTGGTGGCAAAGCAGAGGCTAAACCAACGAACTTAGGCGATGCAAGGGCGGCGCAATCGAAACCAACAGTCATCCGTGCACCGGCCAAGAACGCCCGTAAGAGACCGGCTCAGCAAGCTGGTGGCAACGACAGAGACGAAGGGTATGAGTTGAAGGAGCGGCAAAAACGTGGCACGCTACGAGTGGTCGTTGTCATTGAAGCGTCTGCACTACCGCCAACTGCCAGCGCAGCTAAAGTAGCCGCACCAGGGACCAAGAAGACTTCACAAAAAGGCTGGGAGCTCTACGTCTGGCAAGAAAGCAACACCACTTACTTCTCCCTGCTGATTGGTACTAACCGGCCTAAGACGGCCAAGGAAATCGCCGCTGCCGCTGTCAAAGGAATCACCGCAATTCAACCCAAGCTCAACCAATTGCAAAAAGGTGAGTTGGTCTTAGTGCACGGCCAGCGCTTGGGAACGAAGGCACCTGCTGCACTTACCAGGCAGGTTACCGAATACTGTGAGAAGGTTGGCTTAAAAACTCGCTGATTGTCCCAATAAAGAAGTCTGAATTTCTTTATCGACATGTTTTCCCCAACAGCATTTCTGGGGTCCAGCGAGGAAGATCACTGCCTAAAAACATGTTTTTGGCAAACTCTCTTGCCTCTCTTTTTCTTTGCGCCGGCGCTGTTACGTTAGTGAGTTCCTCGAGGGGTCTTTCGACGCTTAGCTCGCAGGCTTTTGCGGCTTTTCTCGGGCAACTTCCTTGCAAACAAAGGCTACGCTTAGCATGGTCGATCATTCGCTCCCACCGCTTCAGGCTGAAAACGTTGATCAAGAGGCAGTCGATCGTAAGTCACAGCCGTTCATCGGCCGCTGGGTGCGACTGGTCAGCCGCACCAACTGGGAAAAAGGTCGCATTATTCAACAGTGGCGAGAAACGCTGATTGCTGCCGGTGCGCCGGCCGTTGAATACTCAGATGAAGCCTGGAGCCAGCGAGTAAAGGGTGTCACAGGACAGCACATCGGCCGCTTGCGTCGCGTGGCTCTTCGTTTCGGTGGTGTTTATCCCAAGTACAAGGGTCTGCACTGGAGTCACTTCCAGGCAGCCATTGAATGGAGTGACGCCGAGATGTGGCTGGAAGGAGCCGTCCAAAACAAATGGTCGATCTCGCAGATGCGGAATCAGCGACATGAAGCGCTGGGCGGACCAGAGGACGAATTTCCCAGCGAAGCAGAAGTGATTCATGCCCACATCGACGAAGATTACGATCCGGCGGCCGAAGGGCCGATACCACCACGTCTGTCCGCATCCTATGAAGAAGCGCAAGCTGGACCTCGACCCGATGATCCCGATTTTGGCGAGGCACCGGAAACTGCAGCAACGGGCAACAATCGATCCGATTCGGCAACTACCAAGGCTGCTGCCCAAGCCGCTCCCAACACACCAGTCGTGCGACCCTTTGATCAGCTACCTGAGCTTCCCGAAAATATTGCCCAGGCTTTTGAAGCTTTCAAGCTGGCCATCTTGCACCACAAGGGGAACAACTGGAAAGATATTTCCCCGGAAAACCTGCTGGCCACCCTGGAAGCCCTCAAGACCCTTGTGCTCTCACCAGCGGGCAACCAGCTACCAAGCTGAATACGACCACCCTGGATGTTAATAAAGCAATTCGATTCCCGCGTAACCGCCGTGCAAAATCAAGCTGCCATTGCTTTGAATCACTCCAGCTTCCGTTAAGTTGGAGAAATCCGTTGGAAACTGGTTGGTTGAGAGACCAACGCCACTGATAGCCACTGCCCGGTAACCGAAGAAAGCTCGCCACCGCTCACGAATCTGGTAGGTCAGTCCCAGATCAATTTCACCCAGGATAGCTACATCATCCTTGTCCGTGTGAAGACGGTAAGCATTCCCATCAAAAGGGTTTGTTGCATCATCCACGAAAGCGCTGCCAGCGCTACCGCCCAACGTACTGTTGTTGGTGATGTGATTGCCAAACAAGCCAACTTTAATCGCCGCACTAGCATTCCAGCGATCCTTGAAGCCGCGCTGGGCTAACCCGCCAAACTGAACTCCCAGCAAACGGTTTTGTGTGTCGACAGCGTAGGTAACCTCGTCAACAGCTCCTGTAAACACACCATCACTCGCATCGCTCATAAATTGAAGACTGTCGCGGAGGCGGAAAAAACGAATACCTGCCTGCCAGCCCACCTGGAGACCCCCGGCCGGCTCCCAACCATGCGTATTGCCCCACAAGTTGACTTCCACGTTCTGAAACTCGTAGTCGCGGACTAACCGGTGACGAGCAGCTCCATTGAAGACGTTAAGAACCGGGTTACTCAAGCCGTTGTAAGAAAGTGAACTAAACTGGAAAGGCGTGTTCAAAGCAGCAGTTCCCGTACCATCGGGATCCGTCGCATCGGCAACTTCTGCGTCGGCAAACAGACCCCAGTAAACCACTTCCCAGGCCTGCTGGCGATTATTGAAAAATCGCCCGAAGCGAATATCAAAACCACCGCCCCACTCCATGGCAGCATCTCGAGTCATCAACAACGGATCACTAAAAGGGACCGTACTACCGGACAACTCAACGTTGTTCGACCGATCACGTGTCATCACCAGGCCCGCCATGCTCGTAAACCAGAGTGGCCCGGATTTTTCTTTCCCAATAACCTTCGGCTCACCCTTATCGGCTGCAACGAGGAGCGAATGATCCGCCTTGGCAAACGTAACTACCGGACTCGCGGCCGGTAACGGATCAACCAGGTGGCTCTGAAGTTCCACTCGGGGAACCAGACCCAGTGGCACTCCTGGTTGTTCCAGGACAGACATCTCAATTGCTGGTTCCAAGAACAAGCTGCTCTGGACTGACTTTTCCTGCAAAGGACTGGCGGGAAAACTATCCACGCCTTGTCCGTTCACGGGTAATACCAGCAAACACCAGGTGTACATCACCGACACCGCAACGACAAACCTCTGCAACATGGTTCTCACCTTCCGGTTACTTGTCCGCACCACTGCTGCGCAGGACCCCCTGCGCCCAAATCTTATTAGTGGAAATCGACCGGAGACGAGAAACGATATTGCTCATTTCCTGGTATATTCAGCAATATCCGAAAAACCGGCCCCCATGATCGGCAGGGATCACCCCAGATTCCCCAGTTCTGTAGCCTCTGACCACACTGCTTTCTCCACTGACCGCTAAAATCGCTATAACCGGTATTCTCTAACAGCGGAGCTCGACCGACGGGGAGCGGACCACGATCTCAGCCAGAGACACGATCAGGAGAAGGCTCGTTAGTGCTGTTCGGTGACCCTGGTCACGCTCGGGTGCACGACTTGGCAATGAACTTCTTCAGCCAAGGCCCGGTAATCTTCAGAACCTGCAGACTTGGGAGCATACTGAAAAATCGACTGCCCAAAACTGGGAGCCTCCGCCAAGCGAATGTTACGGCGAATCCGCGTGGAAAATGTCTTGGCCTGGGCCCAAGCTTTCTCTGTTTTCGATTGACTTGCAAAGAACTCTTCCACGTCACCAGTGACTTCTCCTGCAAGCCGAGTTCCAGTGTCATACATGCAGAGCACCACCCCGGTTAATAGCAAACGATCATTCAGTCGCTGAGAAACCACATCGATGGTACGGAGCAATTTACTCAATCCGTGCAAGGCCAGGAAATGAGGTTGCAAAGGCAGAAACACCTCGTTCACTGCTGATAAAGCGTTGATCGTCAAAAGACCCAGCGAAGGAGGGCAATCGATAATCAAGTAATCAAAGCGGTTGGCTACCGCAGCCAGCTTGTCTCGCAAGATCAGCTCCCGGCCAACTTCATTGGCTAATTCCATGTCGGCAGCAGCCAGGTTGAGATGAGAAGGAACAAGCCACAAATTCTCGTCAATCGACTGACAAATCTCTTCCACATTCACTGAGTTCAATAACACATCATAAATCGAGCGATCGTCATCAGCTAAAGCCAGACCCAGGTGCAGCGAAGCATGTGACTGGGGGTCCAAGTCAACCAGGCAAACGCGCTGACCCTTCTCGGCCAATGCCGCGCTGAGATTGACCGCCGTCGTCGTTTTTCCGACACCACCCTTCTGGTTCAAAACGGCAATCGAACGCATGACTGAAAACTCCTTCTCCCAAATCTATCCCCGGCCGACTGGCCACGAATTGCGGCGGCGAATTATAGACAAATCACCGCCACGGCGACTAGATGAGTCAGCCGCCCCCTGTTCGACCGCCACTGACTTGAGGTAAAACGAATGTGCTAGCACTCTATAAACCCGTTTTCTCGAGAGCCGCAGGTCAACTTCATGCGACAATTGACGTCCTTGACGAACGACGAACATGCGCGGCGATTCACGGCTTACCTCTTCACCCAGGGGATTGACGCCCAGCTAGAGCAAGATGCGGAACAGTGGCTGATCTGGGTCCGCGAAGAAGACTCTCTGGAACCGGCTCAGGAGCTTTACGATCAGTTTCGAGCCGAACCGAATCATGAACGCTATCAGGGGGCAGTCGAGACAGCTACCACGATGCAGCTGGAAGAGGCCAAGCGGCGGCAGCAAGAACAATCGCAACGCAATCACATTGAGATGCGTGACCAGTGGCGGCAAGGTCGCCTGAAGCGCAACAACCCGCTCACGAAAATGCTGATCATACTCTCGGTCCTGGTGACTCTCATCTCTGGTGGACTGAATTCAGACCAACCTAACAATGCCTGGCTGCGGCACCTGATGTTTGCTGATTCGGACCTGGTAAGCCAGGAGAGAGCGCGGATCAGGAGCGAGTCCGGTGGCCTGACACCGGCAGACGAACAGCACGTGGCGTCGATCAGTTTACGCAAGCATCCCTGGGAACTGTGGCGACTGGTGACGCCCATTTTCCTTCACGCTTCAGTTTTCGTTGGTATTGGTATCTTCCACCTGCTCTTTAATATGCTCTGGCTCAATGACTTGGGTTCAGCGATTGAACATCGTTATGGCACTCCCCGGTTTTGCGCCATGATCCTGGTGTTTGCCATCCTGAGCGTGCTGGTCCAGTCGTTAGCGCCGACCACTTGGGAAGCGTTCAGTGGAAGTTGGAGCCATGGTGGAATGTCGGGAGTCGTTTATGGGCTGGTTGGATTTATTTGGATTCGAACTCGGTTGGATCCCACCTCCCGACTACAAGTGCGACCAGATACCATCGTCTTCATGATTGGCTGGTTGTTTGTCTGTGTCTACCTGACCCAAGTTGACATGATGCACATAGCCAACCTGGCCCATGCTGCCGGGTTACTCTCCGGGATGCTGGTCGCCCGCGTCACGTTGCCCAAGCGCTCGTAGGATCACTTCGCGGTCAGTGGCTGCATCGCATCGAGTTGCGGTTTCAGGAATTCTACGATCCGCTCAAGCGTTTCATTCATCGCCTGTTGTTTACCGGTATTGAGGTTGTGGAGTAGACGTTCCGGCAACGCAAATACCAGGGTCACCTGCTGGCCCTGGTCAGAAAACTCCAGGGCAAAATCCCAGTTAGCGGTGGCAGACTCCACATTACGATCCCAGTCAAAACTTCGATCGACAATGAGGGTATGGCGGGCATGAACCAGGCCCCGGATGGTGCTAATGTCGAGCGTTTCAACAACGCTAAAATCCTCTTCACCAATACGTATTTTCTCACGAATAGACGGATTTTCTTCCTTATCCCCTGAACCTGGGGCCAGTTTCAGCAGTCGCACCTGTTGAGCATGGCGTATCAATGTCGCAGACTGTGGTCCCCACATCCGCAGCGCATAGTATCCTTTGCGGTAATGGTGCCAGCAGGTATAGCTGGCCATGGCAACAGCTATGCCTACAATTGCCACGATGAGTATTTGCCCTCGCTGCATCAATTAGCCCTTCGCGGTTTTTGACTTGATCATCTGTGGGAGTACGGTATTCTCGCAGGTCCTTTGTCGGAGTATACTAGGCCAGTTAAAAGAACCATATCCAGTTTAGGCCAAGGTCTTGATTATCACGACCGACGTTTGGCGAGGAGACCCCTGTTGTGGCGGACAAGTTTGATCCTTATCGCGAAGCCTTAATCGTTGAGACCAAAACAATTTGGTCGGCGGATTACGATTATCTCGAATCAGCTGAGCGGTCTCGCTTGGAAGAGGCTTTACACAGTGATCCCGAGAATTGTACCGATATGGAATATGTTCGCGTGACCACTGGTTTCTGCCGCCAAATCACGGTAACTCCAGATGACTTGGAACGGCTTGAAGCTTAGCGGGTCCAGGCAAGGAATCGAACGGTGGGTACTGATATCGTTCGTGTCCCCGTCGATTTAAGCGACCGGGGTTACGAAATCTACATTGGCTCCGGCTTACTGCGACAGACGGCGCAACATGTCCAGTCATCGATCACGGTCACGCACGCAGTGGCAATCACTGATTCGAATCTCAAGACAACCCACGCGCAGATTGTAACTGAAAACCTTGCCCAGGCAGGTATTGTTTGTGACCTGGTTACTATTCCAGCTGGAGAGGGCAGTAAATCTATTGGGATCGTCGAACAAATCTGGAACGAGATGCTGGCCGTCAAGGCAGATCGCAAGACAGTGGTCATCGCCATCGGAGGTGGCGTCGTCGGTGACTTAGCTGGTTTTGTTGCCGCCACCTATGCTCGCGGTGTTCCCCTGATACAAATTCCTACCACTTTGCTGGCTCAAGTCGACAGCAGTGTCGGTGGCAAGGTTGGTATCAACCTCGCCAGTGCTAAGAACATGGCCGGATCCTTCTGGCAACCAACCCGTGTTCTAATTGATCCGCTAGTCTTACATACGTTGCCAGACCGCGAGTACCAGGCAGGCATGGCTGAAGTGATCAAGTATGGCGTCATCATGGACGCCGAGTTCTTTAGCCTGCTGGAAGATCATGTCGAGGAATTTCATGAACGCGATCCGGGCTTCTTGAAAACTATTATTTCACGCTGTTGCCAGTTAAAAGCCGAAGTCGTTGAGCAGGATGAACGTGAAACCACTGGTCTGCGAGCGATCCTAAATTACGGTCACACCTTTTGTCATGCTTTTGAAAGCGTTACGCAATACGGCCGCTTCTTGCACGGCGAAGCAGTTGCCATCGGCATGATGTGTGCCGCTCGCCTGGCCGCCTCCATGGGCCGGGTCGACGAACAGTTCATATCGCGACAAGCGGCCTTATTAAGCGCTTGCAGTCTTCCATTAAGCGTTTCAGACCTTGACCCAGAGGCCTTGCTCGCCGCTATGCAACATGACAAGAAGGTCGAACACGGAAAATTGAGATTTGTCTTACCGACAAAACTGGGTCATGTCGAACTGGTCGACGACGTACCTCCGGAACTGGTCCGCCAATCCTTATCTGTGTCGGAAGATTTACCCAGTGCCTAGCCGCAATTCGATTTCCTGGAGGCGACGATCCAGCGAAGCCAGTTGATCCAGGATCAGGGCGTGTACATAAACTGCATCCATCCCTACCGGACTCTCCGCGGAACGGATTTGCTCAATGATATCTTGCAGGTCTTCTTTCGCTTTCATCGGTAGCTCCTATATACAACCGGTCGCCGGTCACGTGAACAAAATCTTCCTAGAAAAACGTGTCTCCCTCTTTGCAAAGGTACCCTCTTTTCGTTTATCCTGAAAGCAATTCAGGTGCCGCAGTTACCGGGCGGAAGCTATTTTGTAAAGCTTGTTGGATCATCTGGGTCGTCTCCGCAAGGATGTCAAATATCGAATACCAGGGTTGATCCCTGGAACTGGGCCCATCAGCCTGACAGTGTTGACAACGAAACTCGGAAACTACCCATTATGGCCACTCCCCAGTCAGCGAATGACGAAGGTTCCTCCCCGGAGCGGGCCGACAGCGTTTCCAGGCGCAAGTTTCATGAAACAGCCCTGGTGGCTGCAACGGGCGTGACCGCGCTTAACCAGTCATCTCAGCCAGTGGCGGCTCAAGATGCAGCGGCCCAAAAGGATGTTTTGCTGGGTGAAAATATCGCCGGCGAACTCGTTGTCATCGACGACTTTCAGAGAGCGGATACTTTCTATCATGGGGATGGATGGGAATCTCTAAACCCGGGTTACTGGAAAATCGAGCAAAATGCCCTCCGCCGGCGAGTCCGAACCCGTGGTGATCGAGCGCGGAAAACCGGGTTCCCCTTTCACTACGAGACTCGCAATATCAACAATGGCGTAATGCCCACCGAGTACCTGAGCTCGCCGCCCTACAGCATGCTTTGGCGACGTGATTGGAACCTCTCCGGTGGATACATGATCGTGGTCGAAGCAACGGTACAGGAACTGCCCAAAAAGACAGACGGTTTTTCACTGAATCGTGGAGACGGGCTAATTGGTATTTGTTTTGGAGCCAAGACCCGGATGGAAAGCTGGTATGGCGGCAGTCGCGGCGGACAAGCTTGCTGGTACGCAGCCTGGCGGGACAACCAGACTTTTGGCATCTACGATCACGCCAAAGATCTGCCCACACCAGCTCAAAAACAATCCGAACGACCAGCTGCCGCCCTCAAGGCGGGTGACCCCATCGTCATGTATTTAAAGGTCAAGCCAACCGATGCCATCAAGGCAAATGTAACCGCACAATTTGTTTTCAAGGACCAGGTCACCACCGTGCAATGCCAGGGGGTTGACCAGGCGGCAATCACCAGCGGTTACTTCGGGGTCGTCACGCGTGGCCTGCTGGATGTCGAAATTCGCCGAGTCTTACTCGTCGCTGAAGATAATGAACCAATCCGGTCGGACGTCAACGAATTGCGACTCGCCTATCCCCTGGGCAATACGCTTAAGCAGAATACAGATGGCAAGTGGACCTGTCGGTTCATCACCGTCTTTCGCGATCAGGGTGATAAGGCAGAAATCCGAATTAGTTCCGAAGAAAAACCTGACAAGGGCTGGGAAGCCGTTCCCGTGGCCGGCAGCGCAACCATCATTACTAATGATTTTCGCCGGGCTACAGCAGTCGTTGATGTCACACTGCCAGCAAATCCAGGCCAGGCAGAAATGTTCTATACCGTCTGGAAAGACGGCGTTGATGTGACCGCCGACCCGCGGAGTGGATTCCTGGGCCAACAAGAATATGTTGGTCGCCTGCCCAAATTGGCTGCTCCTTACCGACTCTGTGGGCTCAGTTGCCATGCTATTCACGGTGAATTTGACGGGGGTCGAGCTGGCAAATTTCAGGAAAACTGGATCCACGATCAACCGGCAGTAAATGCGTACAAACATCTCGATGAATACGATTTCCAGGTCATGGTTTGGGAAGACGATATCTGGTACCTGGAATTGCTGCTCTATACGACCAGCGTTGACGACGCCTACCTGCAAATCATGACAGCTATCGCAGGTCCCACCTCGCGCTGGCAGATGATGCGACACTGGAATACCTTGAATCCGGGCGACCATGATTACGGTATGGACGATGTGAAGGGTCCTGAACAACTGGCTTTGCGGCAGCACGAAGATCTCGGCCAGGATCGTGAATACCTGCGTCGCAATTTCCAGATTGTGCAGCACCTGATCAGCGGCGACGAAAAACCTTCCGCCACGGCAAATCCGAAACGCTGGTCCGCCTGGGCAATGCCCAATGGGGATTTTACCCTGGCAATCGTAGATGCCCGCCTCTGGCGCAGTTCCCAGGATACTCACATCTGGGCAACCGAGGGATGGGGAGATAAAGAAGACGTTTACGATCGCGCAGATCCTACTCGCAGCTTGCTCGGTGAAGAACAGTTTGCCTGGTTACAGGAACTCATTACCACCTCCTCTTCTCCATTGATCATGGCCACGGGTATCAATGGCATGCATACCATCTGGGAACCGTCCCCCATAATGCAGCGAAATCGTGTCGGTGCTGATTACGCAGGCTGGGTCAAAGCCGGCTGCGATCGTGTACTGGAATTATTCGGCAGTCGCGATGGCGTCTTCTCGGTCTACGGAGATGTTCATAATGGCTGCATC
>CAZXJC010000212.1:0-3495 GCA_964640885.1 uncultured Pirellulaceae bacterium
AATGAACGCCAGTACCTGACCACACCCTCGGGTGCTGTCCAGTTTCGTCCGCAAACAGAAACCGCAGAAATTGACACGGTCCCTGCTGGTTACCGGGTGTTTGACCTGCATGAGGATGGCAGCTATGAGACGCAGGTAGTACGGCTACCGTCAGCAAACTAGCTCATGATCTCGTGGATCGGCTTCCCGTAGTCGATTTCCAGCCGTTTCTGGCCCGGTATATTTAGCTTTCGTGAGTCGAGACCCAGTTGATGCAATACGGTGGCATGCAGATCGGTCACATAATGCCGATTCTCTACGGCGTGGAATCCCAACTCGTCGGTCGCTCCGTGAACGACACCCCGCTTGATACCACCACCTGCCATCCAGATCGAGAATCCGTAAGGATGGTGATCTCGACCGTCACTTCCTTGGGCTCCGGGAGTCCTGCCAAATTCGGTTCCCCAGACGACCAGCGTTTCATCGAGTAGCCCGCGCTGTTTTAAGTCTTTTATCAAGCCAGCGATTGGTTTATCAACTTGCTTGATTAACGAGGAATGCCTTACTTTTAACTGGGAGTGCGAATCCCAGCCATTGTGGTAAAGCTGCACGAAACGCACGCCACGTTCGGCCAGTCGTCGAGCAGTCAAGCATAACTGTCCGAATGGTCGTGTCGTGTCTGCATCGAGTCCGTAAAGTGACTCGGTGGCCTTTGTTTCCCGGCTCAATTGCATTACTTCAGGTACGGCCATCTGCATGCGAAATGCCAGCTCATAAGATTTGATCCGTGCCAGCAATGCCGGATCATCCGGATACTGCAGGCTAGTTTGCTGGTTGAGCCGGCCTAGTAATTCCAGTTGTTGCTTGCGTTCATTAACGAAAATCTTCGATCCTGGCGTGCCAAACGGCAGTGGATTCTTGGGGTCCACGTTCAGGTGAACTCCCGCATGCTGGGGGCCGAGGTAATCGGCACCGTGGGCACCCACCCCACCACAGCAGTCACGTGGCGGACTTCCCAAGGCAATGAACTGGGGCAAGTTTTCGTTTAAGCTTCCTAACCCATAATGGACCCAGGAACCGATAGACGGTCGTAGCCCATCAAAAATATGTCGGCCCGTATGGAATTGCAGTTGTGCCGCATGGTCATTATCGGTGGTCCACATGGATCGTACGACTGATACGTCATCGACACATTCACCCAAGTGTTCCCACCAGTTGCTGACCTCGATTCCGGCCCTGCCCCGTTTGCGGTAACCAACCTGCATGGGATAAATCTTGGGCATTAAGTCCCGCAAGGTACCGGCGAAATCCCGGACGTTCTTACGATAAAAGGGGCTTTCCAGAATCTCCTTGTGGTAGGGGGATTCAGCAAACGTTTTACCGGCGTGCCGATTCAATTCGGGCTTCGGGTCAAAACTTTCCATGTGGCTGGTACCACCGAGCATGAAAAGCCAGATCACCCGTTTGACCTTGGGTGCAAATTGGGGAGCACCATTGGGAAGGGAAGAGTCGTTCGCCGACAGCCGAGAGTCCTGGGTCAGCAGGTTGCTGAGCGCCAGTCCCGTTAGCCCCATGCCGCAATCGGCCAGGAACGAGCGCCGATGCAGGCGACCGCAACTCGCATGATCTGTCTTTAACTTGTAGTTAGACATAATAATTCAATTTAACAGGTTTAGGATCAGTTATCGAATCGTGACAAATTCGTTGTGATTAAACAACACGTGTATCAGGTTTTCACGGGCTCGTTGATGAATATCGGTCGAGGCAGCTACCGTTGGCTCTTCTTTTCCAGCTGGAAAGGTTTTTAGTGAGCCCGGTTGGGAGAGTAATAGGGAATTTTGGCTTAAGAATGATTGGCAAGCCGCCATTTCGTTGGCAGTGGGCTGTCGGCTGAGAATAGACTCGAAGGCATGCTGGATGAACTTTTGCTGAATCGTTGGTTCCGTAGAAGTGCCGACTTGCTTGCTCAGGTCCGTTGCCAGCAGGCGAGACATGTCGATTGCCAGTCGGCCATTGGAAAGTGCCAGGGCCTGTTGTGGAATGACGCTTTCCTTGCGACGGTAACATTCGGCCGGATTCGCCTGATCAAAGAGTGTTAGCATTTGCATCTGGTTGTCAGGCGTTGTGCGAAAGTAAAGACTGCGGCGCCGTGAGGTCTGTCCCTCAGCCTCGGCCAGGTCAGGGCCACCGACCGCCAGATCCATTTTTCCGGCAACGGCCAGTAGACTGTCACGAACGGCCTCGGCTTCCATGCGGTGCCAGTTCATCCGCCACAGGAAACGGTTTTCTGGATCCTTGGCGAGATTTGGATTCCGAGGGTCTGATGTACGTGAAGTGAGTCGATAGCTGCGGGAAGTGACCATCAGGCGATGAATTGGTTTCATTCGCCAGCCATTGTCAGCCAGCTGGTTTGCCAGCCAGTCAAGTAGCTGCGGATGACTCGGCTTCTTTCCGGAAAGTCCAAAATTATCGACTGAGGGAACTAATGCCTCCCCAAAATGCCGTAGCCAGATGTGATTCACAGCGATGCGACTGGTTCGGGGGTTGGTTGCTTGTGTCATCCACCGAGCCAGTGCGGTACGTCGCCCAGTACTGGTGGTAGGATAAGTGGCCTTGAATTTCGTATAGGTTCCGTCCGCCTGATCCCGAGCTGCTATCTCGTCCTGGAGTTTCTTTTCAGCCATTGCTTGTTGCTGCTTGTTCTTGTCAGTGGCTGCCAGTTCGACCAATCGCGTTGCCTTCAGCACTGCGATTTGAGCTTCGATGACAACTTGTTGCAGCCGCGCCTGGTGAGCGGCAATGGCCGCTTGCTGGACGTCGCCAGCGGTAACACCCAAACGGACTCGTTCTGCTTGCCACTGAGTGATTTGCTCCTGCAGCTTGGCGGCTGCCAGTTCATTTTGTTTGGCGGCCAGCCGGACGCCATGCTTGGCCGCGTCCAAAGCCAGTTCAACGTCCTTTCGGCTGCGCGTCAACGGTTTGATTTCCAGGAAATGAAACTCGCAGTTGCCGGAATGATTCCAAACACAAAACTTGCCCTCTTGCCGCTCCAGTGGCAACGTATATTCAAGGCGCAGTTCACCATTTACCTTGATAGTCAGATTCCGTTCCCGAACCGTGAATTCCAGATCGATCAAATCACCCACCTCGAAGTCGCCTGTAGTGGTCGCCTCCCGCGGATAAGTTTGCTTTCCCTTAATCCGATGGAAGGCCTGCACTCCGCCCGCCGGCTTACCATCGGTCCGTGATGTGTAAACATCCTGGGTGCTGACTCCTGCCACGTGGTCGAAACTAAAGCCAACCGAACGAGCGGTTCCCGGCTTCAGTTTGCGATACTTGGCCCGGGCCACGAAATTGCGCGGATGGTTTGTGAGACTCACCATGGTGGCAAAACTCGTTACTGCCGTTTGGGTCAGGTGGCCATTCTTGACTTCCCAGGTACCACGGCGAACCTTCCAGTGCTTGGTATTTAACGAGGTTTTACATATATCAAAGAGTGGAATTTGTTCAATCGTA
>CAZXJC010000213.1:0-3438 GCA_964640885.1 uncultured Pirellulaceae bacterium
AGGACGAGTCACTGGATCGCATCGCGTCGAAGTTGAGAATTCTCCGCTATTAAAGCGTGAAACAAGGTTGCCGCAACTGCACCTTCCAATTTCAACAGTGCTCACAGTGCCTCGCGGCGCTGCGCAACCACTCCATCTTGAGCCAGGACTCGCTTTTGCAGCTGACCAATCGCCTCTTTATCACCAAAGATCGTCGCCAAACGGCCCGCTACGGAACGAGTCGACGCATCATCGCTGGAAGCGGCCAGTTGGTAGAGGGCCGGCCACGATTTTGGCGCCGCTTGCTGACCGTGCCGCACCAGCACCGCGAGCATCCCCTGTAAAAAATCAAGTCGTGCCGCTGGCTCCTTGACTCCCAACGCCACCTGGACAACGTCCTCCATCATCGGCTGCTTGGTATCGAGCGCCCGCCGGGCAATAAAACGCCGTATCCGTGGCAAACGAGAAGCGACCGCCAGTTGCAGCGCCCGCGCACGGTCGGCCTGCACCAGTGGCTCGACACCATACCAGATCATTAGCGGCAGGTAAGGGTCGACCGCATCTTGGCCATAGGTCACCAGCGCCTGGGCAATCTCCCAACGATACTTCAGGTCAACTCTCTGCAAGGCCACTGCCAGTGCCAGGCGTACTTTCGGCGACTCTTCGCCAGCAGCCAGCCCGGCCAGGGCCGCGATCGCTTGCTCCCCAGGTTGCTCTCGGTCGACCAACAAACGAACCGCCCAGCGACGTACGTGCTGACTCTGATGGCCCAACAGTGCCACCAAGTCCGTTGATTTCAAATCGTCCAGAACATAAAGAGTCCACAACATGCGGAGCTTTTTGAGTTCGTCTTTTTCGCTGGCAAAGAGACTGCGCAGCTCTTTACCCGCTGCGGCCAGATCAGCGCCAGCCACCGCTCGTTCCTGCAGGATCCGTCGCGCGTGTCGCACAAACCACTCGTTAGCATGCAGGTGCAATTGGACCAGCTGCTGATCGGTCTGCTCCTGAAGATTGAACGTCCGTTTCTCGGGCTGGCCATAGACCACCTTGTAGATGCGACCACTGCTGCGATGGCTGCCGTCACTGTCGTGACATTCACCCAGGTCATGCCAGTCGGAGACAAAAACACCTCCGTCCGGTCCATATTTAATGGAGAGTCCGCGGAACCAGGGATCGTTACCAAACAAAATATCTTCACTATGCACGCCGACGTAACTGGATCGTTTGGGGACCAGCAGATCATTGTTGACCCGGTTGCCATGCAGGTTATTGGTGAAGAAGGTTCCCCAGTATTTTTTGGGCCAGTTGTCTCCCAGGTAGATCATGGCACCGCAGTGAGCATGCCCGCCGCCAGCCACCGAGTGATGGTCGGCCGTGTTCCGGGAATTGGTCCAGGCACCGCCACCCCAGTGCAGATGGTTGGTAATCGACTGGATCCGCTCGTAGACGTAGGGATTTTCCTGTTCAGTTGCCCGCCGTTCACAAGTCATCCCGGGAACAATATGCCAGAGATGGGCCAGCACCGTGTTGGAGGTGATCAGGTCCCCATACTGGTTAAAATCAGCACCCCACGGATTGACCATTCCGCCAGCCAGTTTCTCAAACTTATGATCGACCGGATGAAACCGCCACATGCCACGCGTGATCTGTGTCCGTTCGGCTTCTGGCGTCCCCGGCTTACCAACCTTGGACAACTGGTTAAGGCCGATGGCCCCGTAAAGCCAGCCATCAGTTCCCCAATGAAAATAATAAATGACGTTATTAGAAGATTTCTGAAAACCGTCGAGCATCGCGACCGGCTCCCCGTCAGGAATATCGTTTCCATCTGAATCGGGAATAAAGGAGAGCTCCGGTGTATTCGCAATCCAAACTCCTCCGTGCCCAACCGCAATGCCGGTCAGGTAACGTCCCTTGTCCCAGAACACTTTGCGTTTATCAAACTGCCCGTCATGGTTGGTATCTTCGAGTATCAGGATCCGATCGGTCGCATTATCCTTTTGCCACTTGGGGTGCGCATAGTTTTCCACGACCCAAAGGCGGCCGCGATCATCAAAATCGAAAGCGATGGGACGACGCAAATCGGGTTCTCCGGCAAAGAGCGTCACGTGAAAACCGTCCGGGACCGTGATTCGCTTGAGCGATTCCTCGGGAGAGAGGGAGATGTCAGCCGGATTCTGGCTGTTGGCAACTCCCTTGGGCAAGTCGTCTCCGGAGGCATTTCTGAAGGCTATCGGTGCCGTGCAGATAGAGGCCAGCAGCAAGGTCAGAAAAATCGTTTGTCGGGAAGGCGTGGCGGGATGATTCATGGCCAAAGTTTATCATGAGCCGGGCCGGGGAGGCAATTCTGCTGGCCGGACTTAAATGTCTCTTAACGGCCCTGATCCAGTTCGCGAAGCATTTTGGCCGCATCCAGGTGAGCCGGAAAATGTTCCAGGATAAACTGAAACTCCTGTCGTGCCCGTTCGATGTCGCCTGTATGTCGATAGATCAACCCGAGATTAAAATGTGCAGGAACGTATTCTGGCTGAATAAGAACAACCTGCTGGAGATATTTCACGGCACCGACAAAATCATTGGCACGAAGCATCAAGATGCCCAAATTGTAATGCGAGTTAAGGTCCCGCGGACGGCAACCGACCGCCAGCAGGTATTGGTGCTTGGCCGCTTCTTGCTTTCCTTGCCGCTCGTAGAGGACCGCCAGGTTAAAATAGGCATTGGGCAAGTCGGGACGAATAGCAATTGCTTCTTGATAGAGTCGTTCAGCTTTTGGTTCTCCCCCAACAATTTGTTCCGTGGCCAAAGCATCATTAATCATTCTCGCATAATAGGACGGCTTGCTCTTCGCTCCTAATGCCTGGGCCAGGGCAATTGCCTCTGAATCAACCTGGTTACTTGAGAACGGTTCTTCTTCACCGGCCGGCTCGCTTGTCTCAAGAATAGTTTTCAGTGATCTAGCAGCAACCTGGCAGCCCAATGCGGAAGGATGCATCTGATCTCCGTTGGAATAGGCAAGTCGGGGATTCTCTTTGCGATCAGTAGAATCCCAAAGCTCTTTAAAAAAGGTCGAGAGGCGACCCGTCGGGAACTGCATGCTTTCTGCCTAGCGCTCAATCAACAATTCGTCCTGCCCCGGAATTTCATGCACGTCAAGAATCCCCTCGTCACGAAAGCTCGGCCAAATGGCAATCAATACGTCGAACTGATGCTGCCGAGACAGTTCTTTCATGCGAGTGAGGCCGGCAACAACGTTATTGTCACCAATCGCCCTGGCGTTCCAACTGAGCGGATCGGCCTCCACTCCGAAATGGAACAAGTTGAATTGCAGACACACCATCCGGAACAGTGAGGAACGGCGAAACAGGCGATTGATTATTTCCGGTCGCTTCGACGCCAGTCGCTCGATCTCTGGATTAAAGTTTTCGAAGTCGTTTTCGACGAACACCAGGACCACCTGGTCTG
>CAZXJC010000214.1:0-3603 GCA_964640885.1 uncultured Pirellulaceae bacterium
ATCTTTTTATTTTTTTACCTTTATTTCCACCTTTTGTATTACGAACCATATCTCTTTTGGGAAAAAAAGAACTAAACTTTTTAAATCAATTTTTTATCTCAGACCAAATCTCTTCTTATTTTGAAATTTGTCGTCATAGATATGCCGCTATAGTTTTATAAAAGTTTATTTATATTTTCTATTAAGCGGTCATAATGTTTTGGATTTGGCTTACCCCAATAAGCATGTTGTGCAAAAAAAATCGGCGTCATCTCGCCGTTTAATGGGAAGAGTTTTGAATATACAATTTCATTATTTAAGCTAATTTCAAACGGTTTCGGTCCATTCCCCACATAAACTGGCTTATTTTTAAACATTATATTGCAACCAAATTCATCGATTAATTTACTTTGTAATTTTGTAACCGCAGATTGATATCAGTTCTTTCAGTGAGTAATTGAAATAACTACTATTTTGTTATTTTTTTCAGGCATTATAATTTAATATGTGTATTTGTTTTTATCATCTAAACGAAATAATTCTTCTTTGCCAAAAATATTAATTATCCAATCATTTATTGAAATTTCGGGAATATCTACTATACTTCGTTCTTGAACTTCTTTACTTTGTTCGTCTGGTTCATAATAGTATTTCTCATGAAAATCTTCAAATTCATCACAATCATCTTCAAATTCTAGTTTAAAATCTTCGTGATTTAACTTTATTTTATATTGATCAAAACGTTCTTTCCAAATTGGTGTATTATAAGCAAAATATTTCCAATGATCCCATTGAATCTTTTTAACATTGGGATATTTTGAATCATGTCTTCCTAGTTTAAAACAACCTATTTCGGTTCTTATTTTGAATTTTCGTTTTTCTTTTAAAACCTTATATAATTTGCACGAAATTACGTTTGTTTCCGTAGCATATTTGAGTTCATCCACTGTTATTTGTAAATGTATATTACGAGTATTTATACTTTCATCATCTAATCTAAGATGAAACATCGTATCTATTAACATATGTAATTTATCTTCATAATTACTTTTATATATGCGTTTATTGTCTTTAACTTTAAAATATTTTAAAATTGTATCATACACTTCGGATCTTTGATCTTTAAAACGACGAAGATAATATGCCAGATTTTTGTAATGTTTATTATGAATTGATAATAGGAGATTCTTATATTTTTTATTTGTTTCATTTAACCAACTGGGTGGACGACCGCGATAAGATTTTGCTTTGAACTTCTGCGTTTCTAATGCCATTCTTACCTAAAATACAATTCCCGATGAGATATTATTGTGGTAAAAATTCTTAAAAATATGTAAAATATATACAATCTTGTGTTTTTTATCCCATTTTTCCTTCATTTTTATTATAAATCTTTCTAGTTTAGGATGAATTATAGCATAAAAATCATAATAAATTTTCCAAATAATATCCCACAATTCTATAAAATATCCACTATAATAAAATTCACTCGTCCAAAATAAACATTCATTAAAACTGGTTTTTTTTAATAAACTATATATTAATGAATGTTTAACTTCAGAGAATTCATAAAGAAATCTCGTTAATTGTGGTTTCATATCTTTCATAAAGCTACAAGCTTTCATTTATTTCAATTTTTTTCTTTATGTACTATATAATGGCAAATGCTTGGATGTCCCATCTTAATAATACCCGTAGAAATAATCCTGGAATGAGTTTATCACAGGCTATGAAAAAGGCAAGTAAAACATATAAAAAAAAGAGAAATCAGCGAGGCGGGCAGGGGCAGGGACAGGGCAACGGCCCGCCGCCGCCGCCGAAACCCGGCGGCAATGCCACGACCGCGCCCGACGCCCAGCCGAGTGGCGCTCACACGCACGGAGGTGGTCGCCGTCGTAGAAGCCGTCGTCGTCGTCGTCGCAGACAGAGAGGAGGCCAAAACACGAACGCCGGCGCCGGGGCCGGTGCCGGACAAGGTAACAACGCCGTGGCTACGCCCGACGGTGCGCCGCCGCAGAACGCGCCGGTGAACCCGGGTAATGTCGCGCAAATGGAAGGTGAAACCGAAAACACAAGCGGCAAAGCCACTGCGGCTGCGGGAGGCGGCAACGGCGCGCCCGGCCCGATGCATAGCGACGACCAACACTACGCAGGAGGAGTTCGCAAAAAAACTCCGGGTGGCGGCGGAAACACCGACGCCGCGGGCGGCAACAACAGCAGCAACAACGCGGGCGGTAGCAACAACGCTGGCGGTAGCAACAACGCGGGCAGTGCGGCCGCCAACAACAGCAGCGGCAGTAACAACGCGGGCGGCGCGGGCGGCAACAACGCCAACCCTCAGCAAGGTGGTCGTCGTCGTCGTAGAAGCCGTCGTCGTCGTCGCAGCAAACGTCGCAATTCACGTCGTCGCCGCCGTTCAAGCCGTCGTCGTCGTCGTCGTTCTAGCCGCCGCCGCCGCCGCCGCTAAAAAATTATCAAAATAATTTCTAATTATATTGTATAGCATAAATGAGTAATTCATCCTATACGCGAAATAGAAAAAGACGTCGGCGTTCTCGGCGCAGAAAGACTCGTAGAAATAAACGTAGAAGGCGTCGATGGGGACAACGAGGCGGTCAACATCACGGAGCTCACGGAGCTAAGGGCGGTTCTTTAAAAGGATCAAGTCTAGGAGAACTTCAGGCGGCGCTTGAAGCTCATAATGCACTTGGCGCTGAAGAAGCCCACGCCGGCGGTGGACATGGCGATGGTGGATTACCGGGTGGTGATGGGACACCACCTAATACCGCAGCGAGTAATAAAAGGGCGCCACCTGGACCTTGGTCAGGCGCAAAAGGAATTGATCAAGCAGAACTAAAATCTGCTATGAAAAAAGAGGTTGAGGACGGAGCTGCAAAAGCTGGGGCTATGAAAGCAGCAGAAGCCGCAGGAGCTGAAGCTAAAGTAGCTGCTGAAGAAGCAAAAGTTGCACAAAGAGCCGCTGAAGCTGCCGCCAAAGCAGCACAGGGAGGAGCTAAAGCTCAGGATACCGGAGCAGCTGGAGAAGAAGATGCTGGAGGAGAAGATGCTGGGGGAGAAGATGCTGGAGGCGAATCAAAGGGCGCTGCGGCAGCCGCCGTGAAAGCTGCTGGTGCTGCTGCCGATGCTGCCAAAGCTGTAGCAGGCGGCGGTGGTGGTGTAACTATAAAAGCTGGAAAAGTAACTATTCAGGGAAAAAGTTCTAAAAGTAAAGGCGTTGCTGCTGGTGCTACAGAAGTTGAAGGAGGTTCTAAAGCTGCCGCAGGAGCTACTAAAGCGGCTGCTAAAGCTGCTGCTCAAGCTGAAGTAAAAGAAGATGGACCTGCTGAGGGTGAGGCAGGGGCGGGAGGACACGGCGAAGGACACGGCGAAGGTCACGGCGAAGGTCACGGAGAAGGTGGTGGCGCAGTAGAATCTTTCCTTTCTTTTTTTAGGGGTGGACGTCGTAGTCGCCGTAGAAGAAAAAAATCTAGAAGATCTAGGAAAAGACGCCGAGGGCGCCAGGGTTGTAGAAAGTCGCGTAGAAAAAGAATAAGAAAAAGAAGAAAACGCTCTAGAAGGAGACGCTAATTTTATATCTAAGTATCTATATAATGACTTCAAGAA
>CAZXJC010000215.1:0-4656 GCA_964640885.1 uncultured Pirellulaceae bacterium
AGCCAGCAAAGACGTGGTTGGCTGGCTTTACTGGCCCAAGACCGATTACAGCGGTTATGTCAAACTAAAATTTGTCTTGCCACTTAGTTCGGCAGATAGCCAGCAGCGAGGGCCCTTCTTACAGGCAAAGATTGATCATTACACAGAGTTGTTTCATCAGCAAGCGACCGGCAGTGCCTGGTATCGACACCAGATTCGTCAGGCGGCGGCGTTGTCCAAGAAAGAGGCTCCGAATCTGCAAGTGAATCGGCGTTTCTTTGGGAATCGCGGTAGTAACATGGAGGAGACCTATGCGCTGTTTAGTGGCGGTCGGGCGCTGAGTGAGAATCTTCAGTTGGATCGGCAGCTGCGGACTACCAAGCAGGCTCAAGAGACGATCGTGCTCGATTCGATCGAGGGAATTACGGTACGGGAATTTGATTGGGCCCCCGCAATTAAAGGCCTTAAACCAAAACGCGACGTGCTGGCGACGCATGTGCCCGATGATCAACACGTTATTTTTTTCCCCAGTTTCCAGGCACTGGTCACGCTGGCGGATGAAATGGGTGAGCAGAGTGCTCCCTTGCTGACATTGGCCGAACCGAGTGGAGAGAATGCCTCCGTCCGTGAACGGTATGAACGACAGCTTTGCTTGTCGTTGGATGCAGGAGCTCGCCTGCTGGGTCCCACGATGATCAACAGTGTTGCTTTAACTGGTTCGGATCCCTACTTGCGCACCGGTGCTGATGTGGCGATCTTGTTTGAGGCCAAGAGTGCGATCGTGGTTCGTAAATTTGTCGACACGCAGTTGTTAGCTCGTGGCAGTAAGTACAAGACGGCCAAGCCAGTCAGCGGGGAAGTTGCTGGGGTTTCTTACCAGGGGATGCGATCGCCGGACCGAGTGATTTGTAGCTATGCCGCGACGCTTGGCCAGACCGTCGTGATTACCAATTCATTGGCCCAGTTGCAGCGCCTGGTGGAAACTCATCAAGGTAGTCGCGGTTCGCTGGGGAAATTGGACGAATACACATTTTTCCGAGCTCGTTATCCGCTGGAGGATGGTCAGGAGACAGCCTTGATGTTGATTTCTGACAAGACGATTCGACGCTGGTGCGGTCCGCGCTGGCGGATTGCCAGTTCGCGCCGTACTCGTGCTGCGGCTACGATGACTGAATTACAGGCGAGCCATCTGGATGCGCTGGTTAAGGGGCAGGTTAAGGCCGATTCCGTTGCGGTGGATGCCAGTTTGCCGGCTGCGGGTGAATTGAAAATTGGTGCTACAGGTGTGAGTTCCTCGGTCTATGGCACGCTTGATTTCCAGACTCCTATCGTGGAGTTAGAAATGACGCACGTGACTCCCGAGGAGGCCCAGTTGTACAACCGTTGGCGAGACGGATACCAGCGTTATTGGAGTAATTTCTTTGACCCGATAGCGGTCCGGTTCCAGGTCACGAAGTCGACCCTGGCAACGGATGTTACCGTGATGCCATTGATTGATAGCTCAGATTACCGTGAGTTTATCCAGGTCTCTAAGGGAGCTGAAATTTTAGCCGGCTTTGGCGATTTGCATCCAGAATCAATCTTGCACTGGGCCATGGCGATTAATACGAAATCCGAGATGTTGCAGTCGAACACCGGTATGATCCGGCTGTTTGCACCACAAATCAAGACGAGTCCACTCAGTTGGATTGGGAAAGGGATATCGGTTTACGTCGACCAGGACCCACTGTGGGATGAATTGCTTAAAGTGGTCCAGGAGGCGGACGATGACTTGGAAGATGTGCTGGAAGATTTCTTGCCGGCCCAGATTCATCGTTTACCGGTGGCCCTGCACGTTGATGTTAAAAGTGGTTTCAAGTTAACCCTTTTCCTCTCTGGCATACGAGCTTTTATTGAGAGTACCGCACCTGGAATGCTGCTTTGGGAGACGAAGGACTACCAGGGGCAGCCGTACGTGAAGATATCTCCTTCTGCGGAAGCGCGTCGCAACGCAGATGAACTGGAAAAGGTTGCTGTTTATTATTCGGCCAGTGGTGAGTCCCTGGTTCTTACGCTTAGTGAACCATTGTTGAAGCGAGCCCTAGACCGCCGTCTGGCCGGTCGTGACGGATCAAAGTCGGAGGCCAATTCCAAGAAAACAGCTGACAAATCGGCTGAAGTGGCCTCTTGGGCAGGTAAGAATATGGGGCTGCAGGTAAAACAACAGTTCTTGAAGTTGTTGGAACACGGTCTGGACGAGGGTTACCGCAATGAGATGCAAAGGTTGTCCTGGGGTAACTTGCCAATTCTCAATGAATGGAAACAGCGTTATCCGGACGTTGATCCCGTTCAGCTTCATCAGCGTTTTTGGCAACGGACACTGGTCTGTCCCGGAGGCGGGAAATACGTTTGGAACGACCAGTGGCAAACGATGGAGTCAACTGTTTTTGGTCACCCTGGAGACCCAAAGTTGGGAGGGGGATTCCCGAGCCAGTTGAAGCAGATCAAGTTCGGCAACCTGGGTCTAACCTTTGAAGAGAGCGGCTTGCGGGCACGCCTGGAGCTGAAGCGATAAGGACTGCAGTTGGTTAGTCTTCTTTGGTGACTTCGTCCCGGGTATCGTCGGAAGTCCGCTTGTGTAAGTAGAGCTTAATCGGCACTTCACCAAAACTCAGCTGGTCGCGCAAGACGCTTAACAGGTAGCGTCGATACTGAGGTGCAAAGGCTTTGGGATTATTGCACTTGACGATAATCGTTGGCGGTTGCGTACCGATTTGGGTGGCGTAAAAGATCTTGGGTTGCTTGTGTTTGAAGAGCGGTGGCGGATGGTGCTTGAGTGCTTTACGGATGATTCGATTTAATTCACCGGTGCCAATTCGCTCGCTGGACTGCTTGAAGAGCATCTGGGCGTGATTGAGCAGGGCCTTAACGTTCTTGCCTGTTTCTCCAGTGATAAAGGCGATCGGAACATGCCACATGGTCTGGAATGTATCCCGCAGGTAAGTTACCCAGCGTTCGGTCGGCATATGTTCTGTCATGGTGTCCCATTTGTTGACGACGAACATGCACGTTTTATAGTTCTCATTGATGTAGTTACAGAGTTGCTTGTCGACTTTGCTGATGCGTTGTGAAGCGTCGAAAAACATCAGCACCACATCAGCGCGCCGGATGCTTTTTTGGGCCCGTGTCATGCTATAGAACTCAATATCGGTGCGAACGCTTTTACCTTTGCGTAAGCCGGGCGTATCGATGGCGGTAAAGACTTTTCCATCCAGCTCAAAACGTACGTCAACACTATCACGTGTGGTGCCTGGTACTTCGCTGACGATCATTCGTTCGGCTTTGCTGAGGGTATTGACGAAGGTGCTTTTGCCAACATTCCGTTTTCCAGTGATGGCAATCTTCATCTCTGGTGCTTCCGGTACTTCTGTTGGATCAACACTCTCTTCTGGCAATCGTTCGCTAATCAGGTTCAACAACAGGTTCTTATTGCGGTTTTCCTGGGCGCTGACCCGTACGAGTTTTCCTCGTCCCAAACGGTAAAATTCATCAGCTTGAGGATCGAGCCGGGGATCGTCAGCCTTGTTGGCAACACAAAGAATCGGTTTGTCGACATAGCGGAGTCGCTTGGCAACTTCTCGGTCCAGTGCCGTGATGCCAGAACGCGTGTCGACGACGAACAGAATCAGGTCGGCATCGTCCATGGCCTGGACGATTTGGTCCTCGACTTCCTTCGTCAGGTTGTCGGAATCTTCGATACCGATGCCACCCGTGTCGACCAGCGCGAAATAGTGTTTTTTATGGGTCAACAGGTGACTGATGCGGTCCCGAGTTACACCGGCTACGTCGTCGACGCTTGCCAGGCGGCGGCCACCAAGCCAGATGAAAACACTGGATTTGCCCACATTGGGACGACCGCCGATGGCGACTTGAGAGACTGGCATAACAGCTCCATCATAGTTTATTAATCGGTTTTGAGACAGGGACGGCTTGCTTCCCAGCGATTCTGGGAGTGTCGCAATTTCCGCTCAATACCCGTATACTCGGACAATTAGCAGATCGCAAAATAGGGCACTTAGTCCATTAGAGATTTCAGGGATCGAGTTGTGACAACGGAAAAAGATCACTTGTCGCCCCAGCGACGTGTCCGCAAGATTGCTATTCAGCGATTAGAGAGTTATCGCCGGTCAGGGATTACGCACTGGCCGCGCGCGCAAGATTCGACAGCCCCCCTCGATTTGGTGGCTGTGAATGATGAGGTAGTTGAGGAGATGGTAGTCGAGGAAACGGCTGCCGCGGGAGCGAATGAGATGTCAGCAAAAGTAGATCCGGCGGCTGCTCTTAACATTATTGAGCAGGAGGTTCGAGAGTGTGAACGTTGTGGGGAGTTGGCAGCTGGTCGCACGCAAACGGTTTTTGGTGACGGGAATCCAGAAGCTCGACTTTGTTTTCTCGGTGAAGCACCTGGTCGTGATGAGGATCGGCAAGGTGTTCCATTTGTCGGCCGTGCCGGGAAGTTGCTTAACGATATTATCCAGGCGTGTACCTTGCAGCGAGAAGACGTCTATATTCTGAACGTGATCAAATGTCGTCCGCCTGAAAATCGTAATCCAGCGCCTGAAGAGGCAGAGAATTGTCGCGGTTTCTTGCAACGACAGTTAGAAACAATCAAGCCAGAATATATTTATTGTTTAGGTA
>CAZXJC010000216.1:0-2631 GCA_964640885.1 uncultured Pirellulaceae bacterium
TGGTTAGCGAGCTGAGGAGGCCGAACTGCAAGGTCGGCATAAAATCGGAGAACCCCATGCTCGCGAAAGCACCGACCAAGATGAGCGTAGTCATGACCAGACGGAGGCCGACCGTGACGATCGCATCCTCGCAAGCTTGTCGCGGGTCCGCGCCCTGCCCTCTTGAGTTCCCAAAAGCGTGTACAAAGTGGATTGTGTCGTCGACGGCTAATCCCACAGCAATCCCTGCGATGAGCACGGTTGCCATATTTACTGGAATCCCCCAGAAGCCCATCAATCCTAAGACTACTCCGACCGGCAACAGACTGAGCGCGAGCCCGATGCCAGCTAGACGCAAAGACCGAAATAGGAGGAGAAGTATTCCGAAGCAGACGATACAAACGATTAATAGTGATTCCCTTTGCGTTCGGATCACGCCGTCATCCATGTGCGCCCAGAGAAGGGAGGTCACGGTAGGGGCCAGGATTACATCAGTGGGCAGTATCTCCTCTGCCAGAGGTTCGATGCGCGAGAGGAGTTCATTGAGACGCTGACTGCTTGGGTAGTCAGTCATCACGATGATTTGGGCCTGCCTAAAGTCCTCGGTAAAGAAGCCAAAAGGGTCAGGCATTGAATGCTGAACTGGATAGCTGGGAGGGCCAGCCGAGCTAAACGGTGATATCACAGAATGCACGCCTGAAAGCTGCTTTACGGTATTCGTGAGTTCAGTGAGTGGAGCCCAGTAGCTGGTGGCTGTGACCGTTTCACCAGCCGGTACCCGGAAAACCAAGTTCAATGGATTCTGTGGAAAGCCGGCCTGCTCTAGTGCTCGGTAGTCCTGCGGAACACGTGTGTCTGCACGGAAGAACTTCGAGTAATCCGTGTCTCCCTGTAGCGAGCGCAAACCAAAGAGTGACGCCCCGAGAAGTACGAAAGCCGATACAATCCATATCGGGTACCGATCGACGATCCGTGACCACCGGGCCAGATAGTGACTCCCTATCGATACCGCAGGTGCTTGGTTCCGGACTCTATCCTTCCAGAGCACAGCAAGCAGCACTGGAGCCCCCGTCATCGTCAGCAACCACGCAAAGGCAATCCCAAAAGAGGCGAACAAGGCCAGTTGGAATACCGGGACAACTGCGCTTCCCGAGAATGCGAGGAAGCCCGAGATCGTGGTTAGTGTTGTTCCTGCGCATGGCCATGCGATCTCCTTCACTGCGATACCGGCCGCACGGTATGAATCCTCAGTACCCTGCCGGGCTCCGTGGAATGCATGGATCAGGTGAATCCCATCAGCCACCGAAAGAGCAGTCACAATCGTTGGGAGCATGATCGTGACCAAGTTAAGCGAATTACCCAACCCAATCAGAAGTCCCTGTGTAACAACGACCGTACCGAGGGAGATGGAAAGAAGAACGACTGTGTCCCTTGCATTTCGGAAGAGGAAGACACTGATCAAGCAGAGAAAAGCGGTGACCAGTGGAAAGAAGAGAAACATGTCATGCCGCGATGCTTGATTGAGTTCTCCATTGATCACTGCAATTCCCGCGACGTGAATCGCATTAATGCTGGAGAGGCCAATCACCGCTTCACGGATTCGGGTCACGAGATCCTCGCGATATGCCTCCTCGGTGGCGAGGTCGTGCGTGACCAGCAGAAGTAAGGACTCGTCCGTGCTGTCAGGGCTGGGCCGCAGGACATCCTGGACCAAGTCACTCGAAGGCGGAAAATCCTCAGCATTCACGATCGAGTGAACGTGCTCAAGAGCAAGTAATCGAGCCATCAGTTCAGTACGGTCAGCATCCATACTGACTCGGCTTTTATTCGATCGATTGAGCGCAATCAGCATCCACTCACGACTCCCAAAGTCATCGAGGTATGCCCGATACTCCGTCAACGCTGGATCGTCCGTTTCAAACCAGATGCTGACCGAGTTGTCGATCCGGAATCCGGTGACGGCGGCCATCACGGCCCCAGTGGTGATGATCAGCCAGAGACCGAGAGTGATTGCACGCACAGCAGGATACGAGAAGATGGCCTTCGTTACATGAGCATTACGTTCGCCCATCGGGGGAGTGGCACGTGATTTACTCACTTTCCGCGCAAGTTCATTCACATCGGGGCATTGACGAGGGCAATCAGGAACACAACCGCCAACCCTAATATCACCAAAGCTCTAATCCCAAGATCGGCCGCCATCGACTGATGGCTCCTCTAGTCCCGTCCTGCGCGGTCATAATAGACACGGTCAGGTTGCTCTGTTTCATTGAACTGACGGTGATTTGGAGCAGGTACGCCCTGCCACCAACTAGTAGCACAGGCGGTTAGGAATGGAACCGTCAGTAGAACCGCCAGAGTGACCCAACATGGTTGAATGGCACTGCCCGGTTCGCTTCATGCTTTCCCCGTCCACGTACAGTCTGTTTTACCGTATTAACTATCGTTAATACCGGTATATATTGGAGTTGATACGAGGAAATGCAAGGGCGAATACGGTAGCGTATATACCCTAATCCTGCTCCCTCACACCGCGGGACCGCAACTTAGACGGTGGGTATCCGTAGCGGTTGTCGTAGCCAGGGGTTGGGGTTAACGCCAATTCCAGCCTGGGTCGACAGCCTTCACGGCCAAGCCTAGAGCCTCGTGTTC
>CAZXJC010000217.1:0-6997 GCA_964640885.1 uncultured Pirellulaceae bacterium
CGGCAGGTTGCCATTAAAACCAGATGTCATCTTAACCGCTCAGGCCCTCCCCTTAAAGGCCAAGCAATCCTACGAAACAGGGAGTCCTTCAATCAGCGGTACAAACCGGCAGCCAACCAGTTGCTCGCTCCGACAGCGACCGTCAGCCTTTTGCAACCGCTGCAGTACTTGGCGGGTCCCTTCCCCAAAAGGCCCAACCAGTAAACCTCCCTCCGCTAATTGTTCCCATAGCGGCTCGGGGCATTTCGCGGCAGCGGCTGTAATCAAGATTCGTGAGTAGGGAGCCTGCTGGCCATAACCCTGACTACCGTCCTGTTGCAGGAAGGTCACGTTGCGATAGCCGAGCTGCTCGAGTCGTCGCTCCGCCAAACTACTTAAAGCCGAGTGTCGTTCGATGGTAATCACGGTGGCGGCCAGTTCCGCCAGCACAGCCGTTTGATATCCACTGCCGGTGCCGATTTCCAGGACGGTTTCATCTCCCCGTAGTTGCAGAGCCTGCGTCATCAGGGCCACCATGTAAGGCTGGCTGATTGTCTGTTCACAATCGATCGGCAGAGCCCGATCTCCGTAGGCATTGTTTTCATCTGTCGGGCTGACAAACTGATGACGGGGTACGCGTTCCATGGCCGCGAGGACCTGCGGGCAATCAATGTTGCGACCACGCAGATCACGACGGATCATCTGCTGGACCTCGCCCGTCCTGGTACTACTCATCGGCCACCGTGGCAGGCAACTGGGCTGGTCGCCAGTCGACCAGGTGCATTTCGACTGTCCGTCGTCCGCGGAATTCGTTGATCACGGGACGGTAAGCAATGTCGATCGGACCGCTTAACTGGTCCAGCTCTTCGACCCAGTCTCCCTGTCCGAAGGCCACGGCTCGTAACTTGACGCCATGCTGCTGGAAACTGACGGTCAGATGCCGGCCCCCACCTCCCATGCGTTTCGGTCCAACCGCTTTCACTTCGCTGGCGCAGAGGATGGGACGTGGGTTGGACGCTCCAAAGGGCGCCAGTTGTTCGATTTGTTCGAGCGTCTGTAGGGTGAGTTCGCTTAATTGGGATTCGGCATCAATGGTCACTTCGGGAACCTGCTCGACTGGGTTCACCTGTTCAGCAGCATATTCACAGAAATCGGCGCGAAATGCAGCCAGCGACGATTCTTCAATCGTCATCCCGGCTGCGGCTGCGTGGCCTCCGTGCCTGACCAGGTGCCGGGAACAGGCAGCCAGGGCCTGGTGCAGGTTCAAGCCGGCGGCCGATCGTCCTGAACCGGTCCCCGGTTTAAGTTTCATCTGGTCGAGGGCCACGACGATCACGGGCCGGTGATATTTTTCGGCCAGCCGTCCGGCTACGATTCCGATCACTCCGGGATGCCAGCCATGGCCGGCCAGTACCAGGGCTGGATCCTTTTCCGGGTCAAATTCCTCTTCGGCCTGTTTGACAGCAGCCTTTCGGATACTCCGTTCCAGGGTATCGCGATCACTGTTCAAGCTATGCAAGTACTCGGCCAAGACCTTGGCCCGTTCCGGAGAATCGGTGGTGAGCAGTTCGACTCCCAACTGGGCCTGGCCGAGTCGGCCGGCCGCATTGAGCCGCGGCCCGATGGTAAAGCCAATATCTTCGGTTCGGAGACACGGCTTCTTGTCTAACTCGGTGATTTTCATCAGTGCTTCGATACCGGGGGCGGGGAAATTTGTCAGGCAATTGAGGCCATGACGAACCAGGATACGATTTTCGTCGACCAGCGGGACGACGTCGGTAACCGTACCGATGGCAGCGATGCCAACGGCTGTCATCAGGCAATTGCGCATTCGTTCGCTGCCCCGCTTAGCATCACTGGCTCGCTGGCAAAGTGCCCAGGCCAGTTTGAGAGCCACGCCGGCGCCACAGAGTCCGCTAAAGGGATAGTTATGACCGGGCAGGGAGGGGTGGACGATGGCTGCTGCCGCTGGCAGCTGATCGGCAAACTGGTGATGATCGGTAATGATTAGTTTAAGTCCCAGGTTTTTAGCCGTCTCTGCTTCATGGACACTGGCGATTCCGCAATCGACCGTGATCACAACGGAAGTTTCCTGTTCCGCCAGTTGTTCGAGGGCCCCGTCGTTGAGCCCGTAACCGTCGTCCAGGCGACTGGGAACGTAATAACCCACGTTGGCTCCGAGCACGGTCAAGCAGCGGTGAAGAATGGCGGTGGCCGTCATGCCGTCGGCATCGTAATCGCCGTAGATTACGATCCGCTGTTCCGCTTGGATGGCGTCAAAGATGCACTCGGTGGCCTCGGCCACGCCAGGCAGCTCAGCCGGGTCTCGCAGCCCAGTCAGTTTGACGTCCAGGAATTCACGTACCTCGGTTGGGTCGGTGATTCCCCGGGAGACGAGCAGTTGTGCCACGACCGGAGAAATGTTGGCCGTGCCGGCGAGCGCTGAGATACGCTCTGCATCGTGTTCTTTAATGCTCCATCGCTTGCTCATGTCATCCTGGACTGCAAGGGCTGAAGAGACGAACGGTGACCTGGTTCACGACTTATGGACCAGGGACAACGGTAAGCGGCAACGCCACTTACTTTTTCTTTTCCTTGTGGACGGTATGTTTTCGCAAACGCGGACTGTATTTTTTGACCTCAAGTCGTTCGCTTCCCGGCTTCCGGCGGGCGATGTAGTTATAGTCGCCAGTCTCTTCACAGACGAGGTGAACGGTTTCTGATTTTTTTTTGCTCTTGGCCATTTCGAAGGATCCTCAGTCAATAATTCGTCTGGCGGTTTCCATCTGAAACCATCGTTGCTTACGAGCTTCGATTGTACCGTAAAGCCGTAGCTGCGGGACAGGTCCAAGCGTGGATTTTTTTAGCTCCCTTTTGGCCAGATAAACAGGGGGATAGCTGCTATTTCCGTTGGTGCTTTTGAGCATGTCAGCCAAATGTCTAAGGGGGCATGGCCAACAAATAATGAGTCCCGGACTGATGGGTTTCTGCCAGCGAGTTGGCAGGGATCTGGTAGTGACTGGCAGGTCATTTGCCACGGCTGTTGGGATTGCAGAGGCAGAAGAGGGTTTTTCTGCGGTTGGCCGCAGGCCGTTCACGAATGAGAATTGGGCTGTTTCGGCCTGGCATGATCGATATTTTGTCACTTCTGTGACAGGTTATTGCTTCACTAATGGCGACTTTTACCTTAAAATCTGAAATAGGCACTGAGCTAACTTATCTGTTCCCCCAGGCTTGGGGATTTTGGTACAGTTCAAGTGGGTTGACTGGCGCGCGTGCCAGAAGCCCAAGAATTTTCCAGCATTAGTTGATGGAGTCCGTAATGGGGTTGTTTTCGAAGAAGAATAAGAACACAGACGATGTCGCAACGGATGATCAATCACAGCCGGCCAGTGAAGAGCCGCGCAGTGAAGAGCCGCGCACTGGTCGCCGCTTCTTGTTAACCAATGCTGCTCCCAGTTGGCTGGTCAGTCTCGTCTTGCATACCATCCTGCTGATGGTTTTGGGCCTGATGGTCTTGCCGATGGAACCGGAGCAGACCAATGTTCTGACCGTCGATAACGAAGACAATAATATGGAAGAGATCTTCGAGCAGCCGCTGGACGAGCCAGATATTGAACCGCTGGATGTTAGCGAAGTTCAAATGGATGTTGTTCCGCAGGTGATTACGGAAACCGAGACGAAGGAAGTTGAACCGATTGACGTGGCCGACGATGTCGAGGCACCGCCGGCACAAATTAGCCTCGAGGAGTTTGCTGACAAGGCAGCTCCCAAGACCGATTTGTTGAGCAATACCAGTAACGTGAGCGGTTCCGGCTTTGAAGGGCGTGGGGAACTGGCCCGCGGCCAGATGGTCGCCAAGTTCGGTGGCTCGAAAGGAAGTGAAGCGGCGGTCGCAATGGCATTGCAGTGGCTGGCCGAACACCAGAACCCGAATGGCAGTTGGAGTTTCGATCATACGATCGGCGTTTGCCAGGGCCGTTGTGGAGACAAGGGGATGGCCAATGCCGTTAATGGCGCTACGGCGATGGCCCTATTACCGTTTCTGGGTGCTGGGCAGACTCATAAACAAGGTAAGTACAAGAAAAACGTCCAGGCTGGTTTGTACTTTTTGATGTCGAGTATGAAAGCCAATGGTGATCTCACTGATGCCGGTGGGAATATGTACACCCATGGGCTTTGTGCGATCACGTTGTGTGAAGCCTTTGCCATGACGCAAGACAAGGGATTGCGTTTGCCGGCACAAGCCTCTTTGAATTACATCGTTTATGCCCAGGATCCGGTCGGTGGTGGCTGGCGTTACCGGGCGCGGACCCCCGGCGACACGTCGGTGGTAGGCTGGCAATTGATGGCACTCAAGAGTGGCCACTTGGCTTACCTGCAGGTTCCTCCAGGAACGATTAAGGGTGCCTATCGCTTCTTGGACTCCGTACAGTCCGATAGTGGAGCTGCTTATGGTTACACCACGCCAGCAAATGGTAGTGCAACGACAGCAGTTGGCTTGTTGTGCCGAATGTACCTGGGCTGGAAAAAAGATGAACCAGCGTTAGAGCGTGGGGTACAGCGCCTGTCGAAGATGGGACCCAGCCCGAGCAACATGTACTATAATTACTACGCAACCCAAGTCATGCGGCACTTTGGCGGCGAACCGTGGGAAAAGTGGAACGTCAAGATGCGTGACCAACTGGTGAATACGCAGAGTAAGAACGGCCACATGAAAGGAAGCTGGTTCATTAACGGCGGACATGGAAAACGTGCCGGTCGTCTTTACAGCACCTCGATGGCGACCATGATGCTGGAAGTTTACTATCGCCACATGCCGATCTACGGGAAACAGGCGGCCGAAGAAGACTTCCCACTGTAAGCTGTCCTTACGATAGACGCTTTCCTACTCTACAGCTTTGTTGCCCCGGAAAGTGACTTGTGCAAATTCTGCCCGTCATTGACTTGAAAGACGGAGACGTCGTGCGGGGAGTCGCCGGACAACGTTCAACCTACCAGTCCGTCGAGAGTCTGCTGACTTTAGACTCCACAGTCACGGCTGTCGCAACTGCCTTCGCCACCCAGCTACCGGTCGACACGATCTACGTGGCAGATCTGGATGCCATTGCCGGAGCGGAAGCCAACTGGCAAGCCCTGGACGAGATCAGTGCCACGGGACTGCAGATCTGGCTTGATGCAGGAGTTGCAGATTTGTCACGTGCTGAGCAGTTAAGTCAATATGCTCAACGGCAGCCACAATTGACCAGCGTGATTATTGGACTGGAATCAGTTCCAGATCCTGAGACATTAGCACAGTTATGGAATCACCTTGGTCGGCAGCGGGCTGTCTTTAGCCTGGATTTGAAGCAAGGGGTCCCCTTGACCGAAGCTGCCCCCTGGCAGGGACTCGATGCTGAACAAATTGCCAGCCAGGCCGTGGAGATTGGATTCCGCCAGATTATTGTTCTCGACTTGGCGGCCGTTGGCATGGACCAGGGGACGCCGGTGGAGGCATTGTGCCAGCGTCTCAGCAGTCTGCATCCAGAAGTGGAATGGATCTCGGGTGGTGGGATTCGTGGACTCCCCGACCTAAAACGACTGGCCGACCATGGTTGTAGCGCTGCGCTGGTCGCCTCGGCACTGCATGACGGGCGCTTGACGGCCGACGACTTGCTGCAAGCTGCGTCATTTTAATGAAACAATGGGCCGCCGTGTTCACTTCCAGTCAGGTTGACGTTTTTCCAGGAAGGCTTGGAGTCCTTCGCGAGCCGCATCGGTGGTCCGAGCCGCTGCGCTGGCCGCCGCGCCGATGTTCAACTGCATGAAAAGATTTTCACCGATCGTCTCGTTGAGCATTTGCTTGGTGAGCTGTAGTGATTCGGGGGCGGATTGGGTAGCTTGTTGAGCCAGTTCATGAGCCCGTGCCCAGACCAGGTCATCCTCTACTAGTTCGTGGAAGGCACCCATTTGCATTGCTTCTTCCGCAGAGAAATGGCGAGCTTGCAGCAACATATTGGCGGCTCGACCGGCACCAAGTCGGAAGTTGAGCAGCGGAGCAACCAGTCCGGCAACCAGCCCGCGTTGCGGTTCAGGAAGACCGAACGTGGCACTTTTAGCAGCGACGACCAGGTCGCAGGCCAATACCAGTCCGGCTCCACCGGCGATGGCCGGTCCATTAACGGCCGCAATTAGCGGTTTGGGGAATCGCAACATGACTTCTACCAGTTGCTTGTACTGTTGAGCATCATCGTGCCATTGTGCTTGGGGGTCCTGTTCCTTGGTGGTCTCCTGCATTTCCTGCAGGTCCATCCCTGCGCAAAATGCGTCCCCGGCTCCGATCAGGATGACGGCTCGCACTGATCGTTCCTGGTGAAAATCTTCCAACGCCTGTTTTATTTGCAGCATGCAATAGCGCGAGAGAGCGTTGCGCTTTTCAGGACGGTTAATGACAATCGTCCCGCTAGGGACGTTTTTCTTGCATTCGACAAGTTGCTTCAATGGAACGGCTCCTGCCAGGCTGGTGGTCGATACATCACGACAGGATTGCATTGTACAGCATGCGGCAGAGCTGGGCGCCCTTTTGGACCATGGTTGTCCCTGAGTAGACCCTCGCTTGTTGCTCAAGTAGACTCAAGGAATCGTCAGCCATGAAATCTTATTTTGTAGAAGGCCTTAATGATGAAACGCTTTCTTGCGATCCTGCTGCTGTTGTTCGCTTGTACTTGTCCTGTACCGGTTACCTCGGCAGCTGACGAGCGTCCTAACATCATCTTGATGATGGCCGACGATATGGGTTTTTCAGATATCGGCTGTTATGGGGGGGAAGTCCAGACGCCCAATCTCAATAAAATGGCTGCGGAAGGAATGCGTTTTACGCAGTTCTACAATTGTGCCAAGTGTACGACGACGCGAGCTGCCCTGATCACGGGACTTTATCCGCGACCGCGCAACGGATTACTGAAAACGAACATGGTGACGCTGGCTGAGGTGTTGGGGGCCGCTGGCTACCAAACCTCCTTAAGTGGTAAATGGCACC
>CAZXJC010000218.1:0-5415 GCA_964640885.1 uncultured Pirellulaceae bacterium
GTTCCGTGTTGCCAGGAAGATACCAATTGCCAGCAGGATGGCCCCTGGTGGTATCAACAGTGTAGCCAATCCGGGAGTTGATTGGTATGCGAACAGCCCTGCCAGAAAAAAACCACTGGGAATTAGCCATCCAGCGGCCAACAGGGCCCGTGAACCGAACTGCTGGCCAGCAGCGGAGTGCCAATGGGCAGCGATAAGGCCATAGAGGATGTTCAGCATTGCCAACAAGGTGCCGTGAGCATGTGAGAGTCGCCACATCAGGCGGCGGGTTTGTTGAGAGACATCCATATAGAAATGGCCGCGAAAGCCCAGGCCGATTTCTAGCAGCACGCCCAGGCAAACAAAGACTAGTAGGGTCCACCAGCCGGCCCGCAGGTTTCGTTTCCCTGGCAAGGAAGTAGACTCGATTGCTGAAAGCTCATTGTTCATCCGCGTTGGCTCACCTGATTATTCTGCCAGCAGGATCATGCGGTCGTCTCGCTGCTTAAGCAACTCCAGGATGCGGTCCATTTGCAGAGTACCGTCTGGATTCCACAGGACTGCCGCAGGGTTGCCTGGTGCTTTTGTTGGGACGGCTTGCCAGTGTTTTAGGAAGCCACTTTGAAACTTTTCTCGTTGTTGCTTGGGAGCAATAAAGTCGTATGGAGTGTCCGCTTGAAACTGTTGGTAACCGGGAAGTTTTTTCAGGCTTTTGTGTGCCACAAAACGGACTGCAGAATAAGGGTCTTGAAGTAGCTGAGCGAGCAGTGGTGATTGCCAGGTTTTTCCGGAGGCTTCCAGGGCAGGTTCCCAACCCATGTGCCAGGCGACCACGATCCGTTGGACGGCATCACCAGTAAGCATCATTTGAGGAGCGGCAGCTACGGTTTGCTGGCTCACGTCCAGTTCTACAGCGGGTTGGCCATACCAGTCGGTTAAATGCTCTGATGTCCACTGCAACGTTTTATCCAGGTGGCACAAGTTGCAGGCGTTGGGATGGCCACTTTTTACATGATTGGCCACGCTCGGCGAAGTGATGCGGTGATTGCGGATGGCACCGAGTAGGGCATACGAGGTATGGGGCATGTGGCAGTTGTAGCAGCGGCTGCCTTCCGAGTTAGCGGGATGGTACGTATGTTCGGTAATCCGCTTGGTCATCTCCTGGTGGCATTGCAAGCAGGCCTGATTGGACTCCATCTGTTGCGCTAGTTGATCATTGGGATCACTCTTGTGCATCGAATGACAGCTCATGCAGGACATTTTTCCCCGCAGGTAGCAGGGAGACTCGGTTAAGCCGAGGTATTCCCGTCCACCGATTCGAATACTGCCATCCTTCCAGTAATTGTCGTAAAATGGAAGGTTCGGGTCTTGTGCGTCCGCATGTCGAACAAAATGCCTTGCCTGATTGACATCTTTCCCCGCCCGATAGGGGCTGTAGGAATCAAACGAACTGTGACACTGTCCGCAGATTTGCGACCCCATGACATGCGTTAGCCTGGCAGGATTGACGATGCTACGGTCGTTAATCGGACTAACGTGTTGCTGATAGCGTGCCAGGGGATTTTGGTGTTTCTTCACATGTTCACGGCCTGGCCCATGGCAGGCTTCACAGCTGATCCCATACTCCGCCACCGTACTCTTGATACGTGGATCGGGTGCTTGCTTAAGAAATTCGATCTCGCCATTGACTGTATGGCAAGCAATGCAATTGTCGTTCCAACTCGCTGCCGGACGACCAAAATCCGGATGGACAACAAAAGAGTCCTCGTAGGGCATCCAACGTTGTTCGCGTATCTGGTAGACCCAGGGGAACAGTCGCAATGGGGCATCTTTCTTTTCACTTGGCAACCAGAATATTTGCATCGTATGACTACCGGTGACCAGGACAATTTGGCGGTCGACGAGTTGTGGCACGTGAGGCGGCTGGCGGGCGTCAATCCGTTCTTCTAGCAGTCGATATTCTTCATCGGGGTCGGGTGTCCGTACCCAGAACTCATCCCCAATCCGTTTGAGTGAGACAGTGACGGCACCGGAGGTAAGCTGGCGTTGCTGCTCGAAATCCTTGCTGGGGACAATCGCTTCAGGTAATCCCATTTGTGTCATGGTGCGGTGATGCGTTTTATGCCAACTGGCGTGCTGCTGAGGATGGCAGCTGCGACAAGTCCGGGAAGAAATGAAATCCTCGTTATTGACCTGCTGCGGTACCTGGGCAGCCAATCTCACTGCTGGCTGCGGGGCTTGCCGGGAGATGGCTAAGACAGTGGCCAGGGCCAGCAAGGCTAGCAGAGTTCCGAGGAATTGTTTGCGACTGGTCGCGGGCCGGAAGCAGACGGTACAAACAGCCAGCAACAACAGTACACAGACTAGGATTTCCCAGGTGTTCATGAAGCTAGTATACCGTCTGGTCCAAGAAGCTAGAGTTTTGGGATCGGTTGCAGTGGGCCGGAAATTCGCGGTCGAGGTAAGGTGCTGTCGTAATCAGGTACCAGGTCGATTCCAAATCCCCGAGCCAGTTCGGCGCGGGCTCGTGCCGCCCAGGGGGTCCCGGGGTTATTTTTGATTACTTGTTGAAACATCGTGGTAGCCTTATCGATATACGGCTGGCTAACCTCGGCGGCAACCAGTTGTTTACGGGTGGTTACATCCCAATGCGACAGTTTCGTGTTGGGGCCTTTTGCCAGGGGGACAACTTTCGGTTTGCGGATGAACGTTTCAAGGTAGGCACCATACTCGTAGATCCTGGCCTGGTAAGCAATGATTTGCGCATAAATGAGATCATAGTTTGCCTGCCAACGTGGTGATGTCTCCTCTTGACGCAGATTAGCAGCTTCTTCCATAGCTTTTTCTGCCCGATGAAGATACTCCAAATAGATCTTGGCCTTGGTTTGCTCGGTGCGTGCCTGCTTGAGGAACTCGGCAGGGTTTAACGAATAAGACATCCGTATTTCAATGATCTTGGCTACGTCACGATTATAGGGATTCAAATCGTAGATTACTTTCCAGATTAAACTTTTGAGAGGGACCTTGTCACGTTCCTGGAGTTGTTCCAGTCGCGATCGCATGTCAGGGAGGTAAGGCCGCAACGCCTCTAATTGGTACCGACGCTTGTCGATGTTACCCCGTACCAGGCGGGTCTCGACGCTCGGTAGCATGAAGAACACACCACCCGTTTCACGGGTCATCCGAGTTTGCTCGAAAGGGCCAAACCCGCTGGAGAAGGAATCGTGACGGCGACGAAAGCCGTTGGTCTGTAATTGTTCGACAAAAGCCGTTTCCGGGCCCCGATCTACCTGTAACCAGTGGAGGTTACCCGTTTGCGGGTGCCGCCATCGCATGTGGGCATACGGATATCCAAAAACAGCTTCCCGTCCGAGGACATAAGTGCGGCAGTTGACCGCCTTGGCTTCCGATAAGGCAAGTTCCAGGTATCGATTGTTGGAATCGGGGTCGCCACTTTCATCGGTCACCAGGATCAGTGCCAGTTGATAACGCCCGCCACGGGCAAAATTGCGATGCAATCGGATGGCCGTTCCCACTGCCTGGCAGAGCATCTCCTTGCCAGACGGATCATTTGGGATGCTGTCAATAGCCTGCCGAATACGATCACGGTTACTAGTTGGTTTTGGAATGTGATTAAGAAATCCTGCCCCGAAACTAGTGACGGCGGTCAGCAAGTGATCTCCGCTACTTTTGTCTGTTAGTCCCAATTCCTGGTAGACCCGTTCCACTCTCTCGCGAATTTCCCGGCGATCATCTTCCATGCTCTTGGATTGATCGAAACACCAGATTACCAGCACATCACTCTCGTCGAGCATCCACATGATTTCCTGCGTGATCTGACTCATCGCTTGCTGGTAGTTATCCACAATTTTACGTGGGTCACCGAAAGTTCCCTGTGGCAACCGAGAGATCAGGGTTTGGCTTGGCGGCAGACTGAAAGCGATGTCGTCGATGCTGATTTCCCCGGTGTCGCTTTCCGCCACGACCTGCTGGTCTAATTCAATGTTAGAGGTAGCACTCGACGCACCTCCAGAAGACCCCGTGGGTAAGCCCACCGCCGGTGCACTGCTCGACTGGCTGGGGTCGATTTCTTCCACTGGATTACGATCGAGATCTAATTCCATTTTTAGATCATCTTTTTCCAGTTCTTCGGGTATGACCTCTGAGACAATGGCTTCAATGGGTGCCTGGCTTGCAATCGGTATCACGAGGATACCGAGGATCAGCAGGATCAGCACGTGAACCAGCATCGAGCATAAGCAAGCGCCAGTTCCACGTAGCAGGTAGCGAATTCGACTGCGTTGGAGATGTCTTTCGGGCGTCAACAGCATTGTGTCACCGGTAGCCGACTGATCGGAAAGCGGTCGAAGATCGTTTTGCTCGCTAGGCATGACGTTACAACTGCTGCTGACGGTCTGAATTGACTCCTGTCGGTCCCTGGATACCTGGAGCAAGACTAAGGATCAGATAGCCTGCTCACTGACCGACACAACGAATGTCACATTATACCGTTTAGTGGATCTCTTCGGGGAGGTGAATCAGGGAGTAAACCCAGGATAATCGCTGCTTAAGCAGTAACGAGAGCCATTTTTTTGAACTCCAGTGGACAGCTTCTCTTGAGCAGCGGCCGACCTCCCCTCGAGAGGTACTGCCAGCCTGCTCGGGAAGCCGTTTAATCCGGACTACTGACAAACTTTAGCAGGTCATGGGGGTTCACATACGGGAGTCGCTGAATCCTCATTGAGTTCGTTCGAAGTGGTAGCCGATGACTACCATTGCAGGTGTTTGCACTTGCCAGTGGACAGGAGGTTGCGCTGAAAGGGAGACCATGGCTCGGAACTCTACCCCCCCATCATCATTGATCATCTCGATCGATGTCGAACTAATGCGAGTCGCTGATGGAGATCGGCCAGCCCGTATTTCCTTGGTTGATCATCGTTCGCGGATTACATCGTTGCAACAATTACTGCAGTTGTTCCAGGAAGCCCGGGTACCGGCGACTTGGGGATTCAGTGATCCAGCGAACAGCCAATTTGTCCCCGAGTTGATCGATGAGTCTGGAATGCATGAAGTGGCTCTGCTCGGTGATGAAAGTTGGATCAATTTGCAGCAGGGGCGTCGAGGATTCTGTCAGCAGTTGGTTCAACGTCTCGTAGACGCACGACGAGTGGGTTGCGAATTGTCCACCCTGGCTCTCTACGATGGGCAACTCCGAGACGATTTTGATTTACTTGCCAAGCACCAGATTTCGATGGTTCGCCAGCCAGGGAGAAAACAGCGGACCAGAAAAGACGCTCCCCGGCACCGCACGCTTCGGTATGGTCTCTGGGAAGCGCCCCGCGCGACTTCTGTTTCCCCTTCGACAAGAGCCTGGTCCAGGCGATCAAGAATGGTTGTCAACCGGGCAATCCGCCGCACGATTCGCCACGGTGGGAT
>CAZXJC010000219.1:0-5768 GCA_964640885.1 uncultured Pirellulaceae bacterium
CTGGCGGTCTCTTTTTTTCTTGCTGCCAGTCACCTGCAATCTACTTCTTCAGTTGGCCGACAAGCTCGTGAACCTTACCAATGATGCGAGCTTCCAGTTCCGGTTTCCAAGGACGACTGCGAGCTTCATAGCCCCCTTCCAGCAGCACCCGACGACTGGGAATATAGCCGTCGTAGACATTCGAGTAGCCGGCTACCCAAATCGTCGGCCCATCCTCTTGGGTCAGCTCTCGCTTAAGACGTAACGAATAATCAACCACCACTTCGTTACCGAGAGCCACCAACATCAAGTCCTCGCCCAGTTGGATGACCTGCACCGGGTAGGCAAAGTCCGCTCGCTTCGGATCGCTGAACTCCAAGTCGACCGTTCCCATCACCGCCTGGATCGCTCCGCGTATCGGTCTCTGGTGGCGCAAGGTCCGCTGATTCGTTTCGAGGGCCGCTTCCACGGCCGTCGCCAGCGAGCGGCCATGCATCTTGGCATACTTCAATTCACTGCGCGGATACGGGTTCTGGTCCCCGCCACAGCCCATCATAAAGAGGGCGGTCACGCCAGGATGGTCGGCCTGAAAATACTCCTGGGCAAAACCAGCATAGTCACCCAGCCAGCGATAAAATCCCATGGTGGTATTGTGGCAGGCATAACCAAAGACGACCGCCTTTAGTTTTCCAGCCTTGTCATGAGCTGCCAATACTGGCACGGAATGATCGACTGGCCCATTTGGATTGGGGTGATTTACAAATCCCTTTTCAGTCGGCGTGCGGCGATTGATCGCCACGCTACAGCGGGCCTGGCTGTAAGTCAGCCTGGCCGGTTCGAGTCGCTCGATGGCCTGCCCGACAATTTTAACCAGGTCCTTTGCCAAACTGTCAAAATAATCCTTGGCATCTTCGCGGCCATAGGCTGGACCACAGTGGGTGTGAGAGGCGTTCATTAGCAGTTGCTGGGGAGGCAACTTAAATTGGTTCTCCACTTCCTTGGCAACGGTTGCCCGCAGTTCGGCCAGGACGCCGATCAGGTCAAGCGTAACAAAGACAACCCGCTGCCCGTGTTCGTCTTCAATAGCGATCGCCTTACCAAAGAGCTCCTGCTCAGTCCCCTCAGCTGGTGTTTTGCGGCTGGAATAGCCCCTCATGTGCAGTCGCCGTTGGGGGGTAATCTTAGCCACGGCCGTTCCCACTTTCCAACTGGGGGCCGGCGCGTCGGCCGGCTGCTGAGCCTGGCTGGTTAGTGGCGTGGTCAGCAGGAGTGTGGTGAGCAGAACGAGGAATCGCATGGGAAGTGCCTTTCTGGAGAAATATCTCAGGGTGCCAGTCAGTTGTTGATACGGTAGCGAATATTATTCACGACAACAACTAAGTATCCCAAACCGACGAGTAGCAACTGCCTGCTGAGCAACGAGGTGCTAGGGGAAAATCCGATAGAGTTCGACGGCATAAACAACGTACGCCATTGCGGTCAGGACAGCAGCGGAACCGCAGACAAGGATTTTCTGAAATCCGGGATCACCGTAAAACCGTCGACAACAGCGTCGCAACCAGGTTCGTTGAGAACGCAAGGCGGAAGCCAATTCGGAGGCACTGGTATATCTTTGCTTAGGATCCTCTTCCAGGCACTGGTCAATCACTTTCATGATCCCTTTAGAAAGCAACCGGTTGGTACGATTCCAGGGATGACGAACTGGATCATATCCCGCCGGGTCAATCTCCGGTGAGGCCTTATCCCCAAACGGCAGGTGACCATTTAACAGTTCAAACAGGATCACTCCGACGGAAAAGACATCCGTGCGAACATCCAACTGCCTGACGTCACCTTCCCGAGAAAACACAACTTGCCGTTGCTCTGGTGACATATAGCAAAGCGTTCCACCAGCTCGGCCATCCAGGTCAGTTCGATCAAAAGAAAGGTTAAAATCTAATACGACAGGCTTGCGTTCGTTGTCGATCAAGACATTAGATGGTTTCAGATCCAGGTGCAAAATCTCCTGATCGTGCAGATATTGAAGCGCTTCACAGAGTTGGATTCCTATCTCCAGAGCATAATTCACATGCGCCACCTTGCCATAGCCGTTCGTCTGGCTACGGTCTGCGGTCCGCCTGAATTGATTCCCAAACGAATCAGGGATTCGGTCCGACGTTTTCAATTGCTCAACTCGTGTCGCATGACATCCATAAGTAGTTTCCAACAAGTCTGCCAGCGTAAACATGCCCAAAAATGGCATGCACAGAATGGTGAATCCTGACTCCACCTTCTGTACCGAATGAACTGGGACAATGTTTCGGTGCTTTAATTTACCGAGTGTCTGAGCTTCATTGCTTGCCTGCATACAAACTTTAATGACAACAGGACGGCTACCAAGCGCGATCTCCTTGGCCTGGTAGACCCGAGCAAATGATCCTCGACCAATTTCACCGATGATTTCGTAGCCAGCAAATTCCTTTCCAACTCGAGGCCAGTTCGTCGCATCCTCCTGAACTTGGAACGGTGGATTTTCATCCAAAGCCAGGTGTACAGCAATGCGCCGCTGCAATGAATCTTCGACATCAGGAAATCGTTGGCAGAAATCAACCCAGTCAAAATCTTCACCTGCTTCAAGCCGCAGACAAAATTCCTCGTAGGCCAAATCAACTACCGCGCGTTTACAACGCGCCAGGCCAGGATAGGCCAACAACACATCAGACGTATCAGGGTTTTTGTTACAACGCCATCTTTCGATGAGTTCCAGCGAGAAACTCATCGCCATCTCTGAATCTACGGCCACTCCGTTTGACAGCCCTAAGAACCGTTGTGCGCTCATTTCGTTGGTCCAATTACTTTATGAATCAAATCACAAAGAAGACAACAAGGTCGTACCAGCGCCAAACAGCCAGCAGGACTAGCCGGTCGTCACGAAACGAATCTCTGCTCCATCATTTGCAATAACATCAGTGGTTTGTTCCATCATGCAGTACTACCTTGCTAACCGATAATTAACGCTCTCGTGGAATTTATGTCCACTATTTGGTTTATTCTCGGGCACGCTAAAAACCCGGGCAAAGCAGGAATTTCCGAGTGACAACCTGGCTTCACCACAGAATACCAGCCCTACCAGAAGTTTCCGGTGGATAGCAGGCAGTTGTCAGCAGTGACAAGCGGCTAATCTTTCAGCTCGCTCCCTGGACTCAAGGGAGTCTGGCCATCGAGATAACGCCAGTTCTTAATGAAACTGATCAAGTCAGCCATCTGCTGATGCGAAATATTCTTCTCCAGCCCCTCCGGCATCAGCGAGACCCCGTTGGAACGCAAGGCCTCGATCTGGCTGCGCAGCAACGTCACTTCTTTCCCCTCCGCCTGTCGCAAGGTAATCGACGTTGAAGTCTCGGTGGCAAGAATCCCGGTCAAGACCTGGCCCTGGTTCGTGATGACCGAGTAACTGATGTAGTTACTGTCGATCACTCGATTCGGTTGCAAGATGTGCGGCAGTAGCTGTGCCGGCTGCTTGCTGCGCGAGTCGGCAATATCGGGAGCCACGTTCTGACCAATCTTGCCAATGCGATGACAGGTGGCACACTGCTTGCGAAAAATCAGCTCACCAGCCTGCGGAGTTGCCTTCAGCTTGAGCGCAACCTGGTAATCGGCCAGCACCTGCTTGCGGTCAGCCGGTACCGTGTCAGCCAGTAATTTGGCAGCCCGGGAACGCAGTGCTGGCTGCGAAGTATTGAGGAGTCGCTTGATACGAGTCTGATCAATCTCAGCCGCCTTGATCGATTTTTTCTCGATTCGGTCCAGTAGCAGACCAATCCGCTGGCTACTACGCAAAGCTCCATCAAGTAGTGCGCGGCGTACTACTGGCGACTCGCCGGCAAAGCGGTCGAGCACCTCAGGCCAGGGTGTCAGTTCCGGTCGTCGCGACAAGCTCTGCAGGGCCGCCAGGCGAATCGCCTGTGGTTGCCCCGATTGGCACGACCGAACCAGGGTCCCCGAGAGGCGGCTGGGATAAGACAAGAGTGCGAGTGCCAAACTGCGATCAGTGACAGGTGCCTGCGCAGCGGACGCCAGTTTCTCTGCTCGAGCAAAGACGGCCGCTACATCTTCCACGGCCACTGACCGTTCACCGTGAGTCAAGATCGTGGCGAGGCTCACCTTGCGACCGGCAGCGGTTCGCAGCAGCATATCGAGCCCGCCAAACTGGATGGCCTGGTAGCGTGGCTCTGCCGGTAATTGAACCAGTTGCCCAAGAATAGACTGCAATTGATCGACGGTCCCACCCCGTCCGATTGCCTGGGCCAATTCCACGATTGCATCGCGATGGGCGACCAGGTTCTTTGGTAGTGGTTGCTCGAGGGTCAGGGTCATCAGGTCCGTCACCCGGTTAGCGGCGGCCAGTCGAACCGCCCGCCGCGTCCAGACATCTTCTTCTCCGGCGACCAGGATATGAGCCAGCTGGCTCATTTCCACATCAGTCTTAACCGGAATCAAACTGAGTGCTACCTGGAACCGCAGGCCAGCGTCCTCATCACGGGCCAGCGCCGTCACCCGTTTACGCAAATCGGCTGAAAGGCCTAACCGCCGCTCGGCCAGGATCACCGCTTGCCGCCGCACTTCAACAGCCGGATCCTGAAGTGCTCCGGCAATGGTCTCGATCGTCAGCTTCTCTAGCCCTTCCAGGCTCCAGAGCGCGTGAAAACGTGCATGAGGGTTCTTCCCCTGGCGGGCTAACTGCTCCAGTTGGCTGGCCAACAAACGGGCCGTGGGCTGATCCTTGTTCGTCCGCTCCATCAACAGGCGTGCGCCCAGTTCCCGTTGCCAGGCGTTCTCATGGGCCAATAGCCCAACCAGCTTGGGGTTCGGTAGCTGAGAATAATCGGTCGGTTTAGTAGACGCAGGCGTTTTCGCCGATGTGATCCGGTAGATCCGTCCCCGGTTATCACCGTAACGCGTATCGGGACGTTCTTTTAACTCGGCCGGTACCCACCTCGGGTGCTCGATGACCGCACGATACATATCGACCACGTAGAGAGCACCATCGGGCCCCAGTTCCATGTTGACCGGTTTAAACCACTCATCCCGGGAGTCCAGGAATTCTACTCCTTCACGACCCCGACGTCCTGTAAAGGTCCCACCCCGGTGGGTCATGATTTCTCGGTGGACCAGGCTGCCGGTCGGGTCACAGGTAAAGACGTTGCCACGGAACTCCTCGGGCAAACCGCTTCCGCGGTAACAGAAGACGCCACAAGCGGCAGTGAACTGTCCGGCATGCAGCGTAGAGGTTGTCCAGGAGCGGGCTATCGGGAATATCCGGGAAGCCTCCCCGGCCTTGGCCGCATCGTGGAAGACAGCCGAGATGGCCGTCTTCGGAGACCGTCGCAAGTATCGATTCTTAAGAACGATATGTTTAGCAGGATTACGATTGCTGCAGACAAAGCGATTGCCGTAGTCATCGAACGTGAGGCCAAACTGGCCAACCCCAGAAACAGCTTCGTAATGAAACGACTCAGGGTGGAAACGAAAGTCCATGTTATTGATATTCACCTTCGGGCTATTTGGCTGGCGTGCATCCTGGACCACGCCGCCCCGCAAACCGTTGGCAATGTAGATATGGTTATCGAGACCAAAGCGGGGGTGATTGGCCCTCAGCTGTGAGTTATCTTCGACAAACCCCTGGTTCCAGATCTGTCTCAGATCAGCGCGGCCGTCGCCAGTCGTATCCTTGTAATATGCGACCTGCCCGGCCATGGTTACGATCACGCCTCCCTTCCGGGGTTGTATTCCGGTTGTAAAGAGGAGTT
>CAZXJC010000220.1:0-4527 GCA_964640885.1 uncultured Pirellulaceae bacterium
ACCGTACGATCAATTTATCGTGGAGCAAATAGCGGGTGACCTGTTACCGGAACCAAAGCCTGAACAAAAGGTCGCCTCCGGTTTCAACATGCTGTTGCAAACGACCGACGAAGGTGGTGCCCAGGCCAAGGAGTACCTGGCTAAGTATGCCGCCGCCCGAGTCCGCAACACGTCCTCCATTTTCCTGGGCGTCACGATGGGATGTGCAGAATGCCACAATCACAAGTTCGACCCCTTTACCACCAAGGATTTCTACAGCCTGGCGGCCTTCTTTGCAGACATCAAGGAAGCGGGCGTGGGCAACGCGCCAGCCTACCCGGTGGCAACTGCAGTTCACCAGCAAAAACTCAAGGAAATCGATAGCCAACTAGCCGTCCTGCAGCAAAAGCTGCAACAGCCAACACCCGAACTTCAAAAAGCCCGCAAAGCGTGGGAAGAAAAAGTGGCCCAGCAGGCCAAAAGCAGCGTGCAACTGGCTCCCTGGTATCAGATCGGTCCCTACCCAGTCGCTAACTTCGACGAGGGTCACAAGAAATCCTTTCCGCCGGAAACCGAAGTCGACTACGCGAAAACCTACGACAAGTTCAAGTGGACAAAGGCCCCCCAGCTGACAGATGGCAAGGTTCATCCGCTCAGTGGAACCAACCGAGCCTTCTATCTGCACCGCTTGATCCAGGCACCGACGGACTTCCCCTTAAAAATATCTCTCGGCTCCGATGACAGCTTTAAACTCTGGGTCAACGGCAAGCTGGCGGCCGAGAACAAGATCCAACGAGGAGCTACGCCCGACCAGGAAAAGCTGACTGTTTTCCTACAGGAAGGTGAGAACCAGTTGCTACTCAAGGTTGTCAACGCGGGAGGGCCGGGTGGCTTTTACTTCCGCGCTGACCAACTGGGGATTCCGCCGAACATCGTCAAGATCGTTGCTACGGCCAAACCGCAACGCAACGCAGCCCAGAAAAAACAGCTGGACGACTATTACCGCAGCGTGGCCCCGGAACTCAAACCAATTCGGGATCAAATTGCTGCCCTCGGGCAACAGCGCAAGCAGGCCGAGCAGTCGATGCCTAAGACGCTGATGACCGTCGCTACCAAGCCACGCACCGTCCGCATCCTGCCACGCGGTAACTGGCTTGATGAAACGGGCCCCGTGGTGACCCCGGCAATTCCTGACTTCATGAAACCACTGCCTGGCGAGATTCCAACTCCCAACCGTTTGAACCTGGCCAAGTGGATCACGAATCCCGAGCATCCGCTGACCTCGCGAGTCTTCGTCAATCGCTTGTGGAAACTCTTCTACGGCCAGGGACTGGCGCAACCACTGGACGATCTTGGTGCCCAGGGAACCGTCCCCACTCATCCCGAGCTACTCGACTACCTGGCGTTGGAATTCATCAAGAGCGGCTGGAACACCAAGGCCATGGTGAAGCTGATGGTGATGTCTGATACCTACCGCCAAACATCCGTAGTCAGCGACGATCTGCAAAAGCAAGATCCCTATAACTACCTTTGCGGACGACAAGCCCGCTTTCGACTCGATGCTGAATTCGTGCGAGACAACGCCCTGGCTGTCAGTGGACTACTGGTCCGTGACATTGGTGGCACAAGCGTCAAGCCATATCAACCGGCCGGCTACTGGCGACACATGAACTTCCCGGCCCGCAGCTGGCAAGCCTCCAGCGGAAACAACCTCTATCGGCGCGGCATTTACACCCATTGGCAACGGATGTTCCTCCATCCCAGCCTGCTCGCTTTTGACGCACCCAGCCGTGAAGAATGCACCGTCGAGCGGCCTCGCTCCAATACGCCCCAGCAGGCACTGGTACTACTCAATGACCCCACCTACGTGGAAGCAGCTCGTGTCTTCGCGGCACGGATGATTCGTGAAGGTGGTAAGACCAGTTCCCAGAGACTGGCATGGTCGTACCAACAAGTTCTCTCTCGTCAGATTGAACCGTTTGAAGAAAAGCTGCTCGGCTCGTTACTGGAAAAACACCTGGCCAGCTATCGCGCCAACATGGCCGACCGGGACAGCCTAAGCAAAGTCGGCATGAAAGCGGCTCCAGCAGATTTAGATGCTGCAGAACTGGCCGCCTACACTTCCATCGCACGCGTCATTCTCAACTTACACGAGACAATCACCCGACAGTAACTGGACTTCGCCCAACCGGCAAACGTCACACGAACAACCTGAACAAACAGTCAAAACCTTCTGCAAGGAGACGCCCTGTGGCACACGACTATAACTACCTGCTACAGCAAACACGCCGCACCTTTTTAGGGAACAGCACCCGTGGAGTTGGCACGATGGCCCTGGCCTCGCTGTTGCACTCCACGGTTTCTGCCCAGGAAAAGGTAGAGGTCCCCCGCTGGAATGGTGTCGTGGAAAAATTGCATTTTCCGGCCAAAGCCAAACGAGTCATCTTTCTTTGCATGGCCGGTGGAGCTTCGCACCTGGAAACCTACGATCACAAACCCAAGCTTGCTGAGATGAATGGCAAGCCGATGCCCGAGTCTTTTACGAAGGGACAACCGATCGCGCAGCTGCAAGGCAAGAAGCTAACCTGCCTGGCACCTCAGCATCCCTTCAAGAAATATGGTAAGTCGGGGCAGGAGATTTCGACGGCCTTGCCACATGTTGGTTCGGTGGCCGATGAACTGTGCATTATTCGCTCCGTCAAAACCGAAGCGATCAATCATGACCCGGCGCACACCTTCATGAACACGGGAACCACGATTAGTGGTCGTCCCTCGATGGGAGCCTGGTTAACCTACGGACTCGGTGCTGAAACTGACAACTTGCCCGGCTTTGTCGTGCTCACTTCGGTCGGCGGCGGACAAAACCAGCCGATCGCCTCGCGCCAGTGGCACAGTGGCTTTTTGCCCAGCCGATTTCAAGGCGTTCCCTTCCACGCCAAGGGAGACCCGGTGCTGTATGTCAAGAACCCACCTGGCGTTACCAACGAACGACAGCGGGACATCGTCAACGCGGTTCAATCCTTGAACCAGTACCGTGACAAGGCAGTTGCCGACCCTGAAATTGCTACGCGTATCAGCCAGTACGAGATGGCCTTTCGCATGCAAACCAGCGTGCCGGACCTGATCGATATTTCCCAGGAAACCCAGGAGACGCTCGACTTGTACGGAACCAAGGGGGGGGACGGGTCCTTTGCGGCCAACTGCCTGCTGGCCAGGCGACTGGCAGAACGAGGCGTCCGCTTCATCCAACTCTATCATCGTGGCTGGGATCACCATGGTGGCATCAAGGGTGCTGTGGCCAACACGGCCAAGCTGGTCGACCAGGGAGCAGCGGCCCTGATCAAGGATCTCAAGCGGCGCGACATGCTCAAGGACACGCTTGTTGTCTGGGCCGGTGAGTTCGGCCGCACGCCGATGGCTCAGGGTTCCGGGCGGGATCACCACATCAAGGGCTTTTCCATCTGGATGGCTGGTGGCGGGATCCGAGGCGGAACCAGTTACGGGGCGACCGATGAACTCGGTTACCACGCCGTCGATGACATTTTCCCGGTCCACAACCTGCATGCTACGATGCTGCATCTGCTGGGGATCGATCACAAGCGGCTCAACTATCGTTTCCAGGGGCGCGACTTCCGCTTGACGGATGTGCATGGCAACGTGGTCAAGCAAATCTTGGCCTAGTACCGGTAAACGCCAAATAGCGCCGACAGTCGATCTTTAGATGTCGTAGTAGAGGCAGAACTCGTAAGGATGAGGCCGTAGCCGAATGGGATCAACCTCGTTCTCACGCTTGTAGTCAAGCCAGGTCTGCAGCACGTCCGTGGTAAAGACGTCACCACGCAAGAGAAACTCGTGATCCGTCTCCAACGCCTCAAGCGCTGCGGCCAGCGACCCTGGCGTGGTCGTAATGGCCGCCGCCTCTTCCGGCGGCAGATCGTAAATATCCTTGTCCAGCGGCTCACCCGGATTGATCTTGTTTTGAATCCCATCAATGGCTGCCATCAAGAGAGCGGCAAATGCCAGGTACGGATTGCAACTGGGATCCGGACAACGGAACTCGATTCGCTTGGCCTTCGGGCTGGAACTGTACATCGGAATCCGGCAAGCAGCCGAGCGGTTCCGCTGCGAGTACGCCAGGTTAACCGGAGCTTCGTAGCCGGGTACCAGCCGCTTGTAACTGTTGGTGGTCGGATTCGTGAAGGCCAGCAGGGCGGCCGCATGCCGTAAAATCCCGCCGATCGCGTGTAGTGCAACCTCACTGAGTCCCGCGTAATCACTACCAGCAAACAAAGGTTCCCCTTCTTTCCACAGAGAAAGATGCGTATGCATCCCCGAACCGTTGTCGGAAAAAACAGGCTTGGGCATGAAGGTGACTGTTTTCTGGTTCCGGTAGGCCACGTTCTTGATGATGTACTTGTAGATCATCATCTGGTCGGCCATCAGTACCATTTCCTGGTACTTCAAGTCAATTTCTGCCTGGCCAGCCGTTCCCACCTCGTGATGCTGACATTCCACGGTCAAACCACAATCGATCAGCGTCTGCATCAT
>CAZXJC010000221.1:0-3740 GCA_964640885.1 uncultured Pirellulaceae bacterium
CTACGATGCGCCGGGAATGGCTGCCGGTATCGCACATTCTGCCGACGGCATCCGCTGGACACCTTACAACAATGGCAGGCCTGTCACGCATCGAGCGGCTGACACCTACAACCAGATTTTTTGGGATTCCTTGGCACAGACCTACCGTCTCTCGACGCGAACCGATTACGGCACGGCCGGTGGCGATGGAGAAGTTCGCGGCACCCGCAGCATGACCAATGCTGATCTGCGCAGCGATCCGAAAAACTGGAAACTGACTCGCCAGTGGATTTTCGATCGGGAAGGGAAAGACGAACATAAACGCCGCCAGGTTTATGCCAAGACATTCTGGATCTATGAATCAGTCTACTTCCTGATCCTCTCGGTCTACGACTATCCAGGAGACGTTAGTGAGGGAACGAAGACGGACAAAGTGACGCGACACGAACGGGACGTGATGAATTACTACATCGCTACCAGTCGTGATGGCAGTTCCTGGGATCTAGGCTGGGTCTACAAGGGCCAGCCACTGGTGCCCCGCGGTCCGGCCGGAGCCTTTGACAAGGGCCTGATTCTGCCCGCCTCCAGTATCATCACGCACGCGGACAAACACTGGATCTACTATGGGGGCGCTAACGAACGTCACGGCACCCCAGAAGTGGTCTTTCAACGTGATCACGCGATTGGCCTCGCCACGCTGCGACTCGACGGCTTTGTCGCGCTCCGAGCAGGAAGCCAACGGGGCGCCATCATCACCAAACCGCTCACCTTCAAGGGCAATCGCCTAGACGTTAACTTTGCTAGTGCAGCGACCGGTGGCCTGCGCGTCGAACTCCAGGACCAGGCGGGCAATCCGATCCCTGGCTTTTCACTGACTGATTGTAAGGAGATAATAGGTGATCAGCTTAAACACCAGGTCGCGTGGAAGCAGGGAGCCGACATCAGCAAGCTGGCCGGACAAACCATTCGCCTCCGCTTCGTCATGAAAAACACCAAACTTTACTCGTTTCAATTTCAACCGCAGAAAGAAAGACCATGACCCGAGTCATCATAAGCTTCTTCTCCTTGTACGTCCTTTGCCTATCTGCGTTCGTGACGGCCGCTGAAACAGAAGGCCCGATCAAACCTCACCTGGGCAAACCTGTGCTGGAAATGCAACAAGTCTTTAAAGGGGAACGGTTCGGGAACATCGTCGTGACCACCAAAGGAACCGTCCTGGCCACCTGGGGCACCAGCCATGTGCGAGCATGTCGCAGCGAGGACAACGGCAAAACCTGGGGTAAGGAAATCGTCATCGCCAAACCTGGCTTCCAGTGTGGTGGACTAACCGTCGACGAAACCACGGGCAATATTTGGGCCTTCGTCGAGGAACGACATCCACCCGCACCATTGCATGTGTATCGCAGCCAGGACGACGGCAAGAGCTGGCAAGAAGTTTCTATAAAACTTCACCCAGACTCCAAAGGCAACATGCCGTCAATGCACATGAACGAACACGGCATCACGCTTCGTCACGGCAAGCACAAGGGCCGACTGCTCCGCCCTGCCCGTTTTTACGCTGGCAAAAACGACCGGTCGCTCTGGCCAAAACATTACACCAATGCCATCTACAGTGACGACGGCGGCCTGACCTGGAAAACCAGTGATCCTTTCCCGGCGAACGGCACCGGGGAAGCGACGATTGCCGAGCTCTCTGATGGAACTCTCTACTACAACTCGCGGCGACACTGGGCTCCGGAAGGAAAGAATCCTCGTCGCCGCTGGACTGCAACCAGCACCGATGGCGGGCACACGTGGAAAGACCTGATCTTCTGCGAAGTGCTTCCAGACGGACCGCAAAACACGAACTACGGCTGCATGGCCGGACTCACCCGACTGGCAGTCAAAGGCCACGACATCCTGCTCTATAGCAATTGCGCCAGCCCCGGCGGTCGCGATCATGGCACCATCTGGGCCAGCTTCGACGGCGGCAAAACATGGCCTGTAAAACGGTTGCTCTACGAAGGACGACACGCCTACTCGTCACTCACGTCCGGTCGTCCCGGCACCCAGACCGAAGGGTCGATTTACTTGCACTTTGAGGGTGGTCCCAAGGGAGGATCAACGGTAGCCCGCTTTAATCTCGCCTGGGTCCTGGGAGGCAAGAGTACAGGCAATGGCAAGGTACCGGCAAATCTCGCACCCTAACTCTAGTCAACCACGTAAGCGGCAGTACCACGCATCATGAACCGTGACGGTCAGCTCTTAAAAAACATCCTCCAACTGCTGATCCTTGTCAGCTTCGGCACGGGTACGGCATGGGCGCAGCAGGACCCCGACTCCCAGCATTTGTCCACGCTCTCCTATCGGCCAGCGGTGGCACTGCAGGCAAACCAGGCCACGATTCAAATCGGCAGTCATACCACCACGCGGTGTTACGACTGGGACCAGGATGGTGATATGGATCTGCTGGCAGGAGGCGGCGATGGTCGGCTCTGGCTATTCCGCAACACCGGCGGGACCGGCAACCCGACCTTGAAATCTCGGCAGCCGATCGTCGCTGGCAAACGGCAGCGCTGGGGACCCTCCTACACCGGCCTGGCACTGACTCAAATCGTAGGCGGTCCATTACCGGACTTGCTTGTCAGTCACTCGGACAACCAGGTTTCCATCCACGAGAATGTTGGCCAGCCAAAGAATCCACGTTTCGCTGAAACCGGCTTGTCGTTTACTGTCCAGAAAGCTTGCCAGGGCCGCTTTGACATCGCCGACTGGAATGGTGATGGGCTGCCAGACCTGGTAACCGGATCCTTTCTCGGCAAGCTCGTCTGGTATCCGAACCAGGGAAAGAAAGGGGCGCCAAACTTTGGAGCTGGTCAACCCTTCCACGACATCAACCGCGCTTACAACGCGCATCCACGCATTTTTGACTTCAACCGGGACGGCCAACTCGATCTGCTGCTAGGAACAAACTGGGGCAGTGTCCTGCTCTTCCTAAACCAGGGAACCAAGGGAAAACCGCTTTTGAACAAGCCCAAACCCTTGCTATGGGCCGCCGACAGCAAGGGGCTCAATATCCGCTCGCTTAACAATGACGACACGACTCCTGAGTTAGTTGACTTTGACGGAGATCAGGTACTCGACCTGGTCAGTGGAGGCAAAAATGGCAAGATATTCATGATGCCAGGAGTGAGCTATCGAACCCACCTGGCAGAACTCCGCCAGCTCCTAAAAACCCACCGTAACGACCTGGACACAACTCTCCAACAGAAACCTGCCATCCAGGAACGGGCCTTCAGCCTGGTGAACTCGCTACGGGCGGATATCGCCGGTAACCTTGTGCCAGCTTCTTTGCGGCAAGATCTGTTTAAGCAGCTAGCCAGCCTGGCCAAGGAACACCCTGATTACCTGCAGCGTCAACATTTTGACCTGGAAAAGTCTCCATCCTTACCGCTGCTGGCTGCTCAATTCTGGGTCGTCCTATTTGAAAGCCGACCTGATTCTCCCAGGCACCGCCAAGCGGTCGCCCGCACACTCGCATTTACTGGCGGCTACGAGCAGTTACTGGTCGACTTCGGCGTTCTGTTTATCGACAACAACCGGGCTACCCACGCTCAACTGACCGCTATGCACTCGTTACTGATGTCAATTCCACCCGCGGCCTGGGACGTTGAAACATTCACCGTGGCTGACTTGCTAGGACCAGCCATCAATTCTCAGCGGATCCATTCACGATCCGGAATCAATATTTTCGGCCTGCCACTTGGCCGACAAGAAAACAG
>CAZXJC010000222.1:0-4582 GCA_964640885.1 uncultured Pirellulaceae bacterium
CAAAATAAAAGAAGCGTGCCTCGGGAAAAGAGAGTACGTCAAAATAACGAAGTGCCTTCTTTGGCACCGGCGGTCGCAATAGTGGACCTTCCGGAGTTAACCGATGAAACTGTTTCAAATCCCAACTCCAGGCCAGGCCCACGCGTTCTTCGTAATTCTCTTCCACGCTGGCCGATCCGTCGTACAGCGCCATCCAGACGTCGTGTTGTCGCCAGAGAGATCCAATGCGACCACAATAAGCATCCCAGCCAGTGGCCGCCGGGCCGAAGACCTGGCCCTGCCATTGCCAGTTGTAACCGTCGTCGCTCAGCGCCAGGCCCGTGGCTGAACGGATCAAGCCGGTGTTGTAGGCATCGAATGTCCCATGCAACTGGTCACTGCTGGAATCTCCGGAGGCGTAAGCATAACTGGCAATCATTCCCCACTGTGACCCTATCGAAAACAGGAACGGATCCTTGACCCCTTCCGCTCCAATATCTGCTGCACTTAAAACCGGCTGAACCAAACTCAAATCAAACTGATCGGGCTGATCGGATTTCACCAAGTCGATGCGCCAGCGACCGTCGGCAGGATCAACATAGCTAACATAGAGAATCCAACTGCCATCGTCGTGTCGCCGTAGTGCACAGCGCTCAATACTCGTTGAATTCAGCTGGTCCTTGGTCGCCTGCCAAATCGTTTCAAACTCGATGCCATCGCGACTGCGGGCAATTTGGATCTCGGCGCCCCGGTCAGGTTCCACCCCTCGCGGGCGTCGCAATCGGTAGACGAGGTAGAACATTTCGTCCTGAGGATCATACATGGCTCCAGGCGCACCAATCCAGTAACCGTCCCCTTCTCCGGGAGGCTCCCGTACAATCACGCCTGCGAGAGGATCAAACTGCGTTTCCTGGCCCCAACGTTGTGGATCGATCATCAACTAATTTTCCAACGACAAAATTGATACGAATTGTCCGAACTGCTACCCCAGTCGATTCCGTAAGCAAACTATTCCATATATCAACCATACGAAAAACTTAAGCCTTTGAAAATCCGTTGCCAGGTAAACGGCACTGACAGGATCAGTCAATTGCCTAAGACCGGTACCCGCCTTTCTGCCGGCAGCCTAGAATAAGTGATCGTTTGCCGTCGAAAACCAAACCAAGCAAAGAGGGTCGCTGTGAAAGAACTGCTCAGTCAAACCCAGCTCCAGGATGGTGTCCAGAAAATGGCAGACCAGGTCAGCCAGCATTACCAGGGACGTCCCATCACCGCGGTAGGAATATTAACTGGTAGCCTGATGCTGTTGGCTGATCTGATTCGCCTGCTCGATTTACCAGTTCGAATCGGCCTGGTTCAGGCCAGCAGTTACCGGGGAAAGACCACGCGAGGTGAATTAACAATCAATCCGGAATTACTATCGGATATCAAGGGGCGAGACGTTCTGCTGGTCGACGACATCTTCGATACTGGCCATACCTTGGAACAAGTGATCGCCATCATTGAGCAAGAACAACCAAACTCTGTTAAATCTGCCGTATTGCTATTGAAGGAAGGGCGCCAGGAGGTAGATTTAAGACCAGATTTTGTTGGGTTTCAGATTCCGGATGAGTTTGTAGTCGGTTATGGACTCGATTACCAGGATCTTTTTCGGAACTTACCCTACGTCGCCTCTTTGGACTCCGAAGATCTAGCCGGTGAACCGGAATGAAACCGTTGCGCTGCGTGCTGGTAACCCGTCGTTTCTGGCCCCTCGTCGGGGGCGCGGAAATCGTGATGGCTAATTTGGGGGCCAAATTTCAGCAGCGTGATATCTCCTGTCAGATTGTCACCGCGCAATGGCAAACCAACTGGCCCACAGAATTTGTTCACAGGGAAGTCCCCGTTGTTCGACTGCGTAATCCAAAGCAGCGGATTTGGGGAACATTCCGCTACCTCAGTAGCCTGGCACGCTGGTTAAAAGAACATGCAAACGAAATCGATATCGTCTACGTTTCCATGTTGAAGCATGACGCCTACACTGCCACCAAGATTTGTCAACAATTGGGTATTCCTGTTGTATTGCGAGCCGAAGGTGGTGGGGACACGGGTGATTGTGCCTGGCAAACAACGGCCCGTTTCGGTCTATCGATTCGGCGCCGTTGTAAAACAGCTGCCGCGGTAATCGCACCCAGCCGAGCAGTGGCCGACGAACTTCGGGAAGCCGGTTACCCAACAGATAAGCTTCACCTGATTCCCAACGGAGTAGCGCTTCCTGCAAACCCAGCAACGGACTCTCAACAACTGGCTCGCCAGGCTCTCGCCGAAGCAAATCATGATCTCGTGGCAACACCAGAAGAATCGGTTGTGGTCTACACAGGTCGCCTGGATCGCAACAAGGGATTGTATGACCTCATCAATGCCTGGCCCGAGGTGACAAAACGCTCGCCGCGTTGCCATCTTTGGCTCGTCGGTGAAGGCCCCGATCGTGACAAGCTCTTTCAACAAATCAAAGACCTTGATCTGCAGGGACAGGTGGTTTTGCCAGGAGCTTTCGATGACGTAGAAGAAGTGCTCAGGGCCGCCAATCTATTCGTCTTGCCCTCTTACTTTGAAGGTCTTTCGATCTCATTGATGGAAGCCATGGCACATCAAGTTCCTGTGATTGCGTCCAATATTGCGGGCAACAATGACCTCATTCAGTCCGGGACCAATGGCAGACTGGTTCCGGCCGGCGATGTGGCAGCACTCTCCCAGGCAATTCAAGAGGCCCTTGCTAATCCGGACCAGCTGAAACGCTGGGCAACGGCAGCCCACGAGACGATCGAAAAAAATTACTCGCTATCATCCATGGTGGATGCCCACCTTAAACTGTTCAAGCAATTGGTTACTTGAGCAACGAGTTTACTGTTATGACAACCCGTATCTTGTTCATCGTGCCCAACCTGCAAACCGCCGGGGATCTAACTGACTTGCATTCCCTACAAGCAGGGCTGTCAGCGGACCAATACGAACTGCATGGAATTGGCTTTTCCTCTGGCCAACCGGTTACCGTCCCTGCAAGCCTGGACAACGAGAACTGGACAACCATTACCCGTCGTACAGCAACTGACTTTTCAGCCTGGTGGCAGTTCCGACGCTACTTGCGGCGCCTGGAACCTCACATTATTCATTTCTGGCAGCCCTTGGATGACGCCTGGACAACGCTCGTCACCGATATTCTTTTTCGGGGTACTATTGTCCTAAGTTTAAAAGATCCTGCCCCTCATCAAATCCACCACCCCAGCCTGGCAACACGCTGGATCTGCAAACGTCCCTACCAATTCATTACAACGACTGGCTATTTGCAGGAACAATTGTTAGCAACTGGCATCGCAGCGGAACACTGTGCAATTATTCCGGCAACCGTGCCCGGAAACGCAGTCGACAACAATAAGTCCAGTTTGCTTTCCGAGCTAGGACTGCCTCACAACAGCCGATTGATTGGCAGTCTGAATCCAATGCAATCGTGGAAACAAATCCAGGATCTGATTTGGATCACGGCCGTACTACGAGTTGCCACAGATGACATCCACCTGGTCATGAATGGTCACGGTCCCCAATGTGAACGATTACAACAATTTGCCCGGCAGGCCGAAATCCAACAACATGTCCACTGGATTAACTCCTCGCGAAACGTCAATGACTGGTTGCCAAAGGTCGACTGCTACGCTTCCACAACGCGTCACATGGGACATTCCGCTGGCATTGTTGCCGCCATGGCTGCCGCGTTGCCCATCACCGCGCTCGACTGTCCTGGCAATCGCGACCTGATCGCGTCGGACGATTACGGACGATTGACTCCTGCCGGCAACTGCGGCGCCATGGCTCGGGCACTCTGGACACTCCTGGGAGATTCCAGCCTGTCTCAGCAATTGGGACAGCAAGCTCATAGCCAGCTAGGAAAGTTGTCTACCACAGCAGCCATGGTTCAAAGCCACCATGAGATTTACCAGTCTTTACCCATTGGCGGACCGCTGCCGCGAGCATTTGCCTAAACAATCATTCACCCGGCCGGGTCGGCTGATGGCCCAAATGCTCTTGCTCGATCACCTTCAATCTGAAACGATTGATTTCGCCATCCAATCAATATGAATTGGCCTGGGCTGAACTAAAATAGTGATCTTCTCGAGAAGTCCTTACGTAACAATAAGAACATGTTTCTCGTCAACGAATTGATCCACTACCGACAACCGTTGACTACTCACCAGCAGCGATAATTCTCCACTGATACTACCCTCTCCAACGGATGGCCAACCAGCTTTATGTGCGGCATTACTGGAAGCATCTGGACCACTCCCAAGCTGGCTATTGACCAGAACACCCTGGGAAACATGATGACCGCTCTGCGTCATCGTGGACCGGATGATGAAGGAAAGTTACTTCAGGACTGCACGCTCCATGAGGGGAACGGCTCCCGACCAGGCGTCGCCTTGGGTTTCCGACGCCTCTCAATTATCGATTTGCAAACTGGCAACCAGCCATTGGGGAACGAAGATGGTTCCGTCCAGGTTATTTTCAATGGGGAAATCTACAATTTCGTCGAGCTGCGCAATCGCCTGAAACGATCGGGACACCATTTTCA
>CAZXJC010000223.1:0-6281 GCA_964640885.1 uncultured Pirellulaceae bacterium
GCGTTCGCCGCCTCAAAGCGGATATAGGGCCCCACCGGAAGTTCCAAGGGTACAACGTGGCCAGCAAGCTCAAACGATTCGGAGATCGCACGATTGGTATTATTGAAACGAAGGCCGAAATTACCGCTCACGTCAGCTGCGCCAGGGAGGTTCAGGGAGACGTTCCCGGAGACATCTCCGGCGACGCCATCATTGTCAACGATCAACAACCCTTGACCGTTTTGAAGGCTAATGTAGTCAGTCTCGCCAACGCCGAGGCTCAGGCTGCTATTCTCCACGGCCACCCGAGTAACCTTGGTACCGTCCAGGGCGGTAGCACGCTCGAAGGAAAAGTCTCCCGACAACCGCTGGCCGAGAAGGTCGAGGTACGCGCCTTCCCCGCTCACCCGGAGGTAGGGGCCAGCGGGAAGGTCAACTGCGTATTGAGCACCCCCCAGCGAAACGTTGTAATTGGCAGGCGACGCCATGGTATTGATTGCGACCGTATAATTTCCGCCAAACTGCGCCCCCGGTGACCCGATATTGATAGGCCCAGAGAGTTCTCCAGCTAAGCCAGCGCGAGACAATAAGAGTTGGCCCAGCGCTTCTGAAACATCGATTCGGCTCGCCCCTTCCCCAAGGGTCAGGTCAATTCCGCTGAGATCCAACATAAAACCGGCGACCCCTTCGATGTCGACCTTGTCAAAGTCAATCGCGCCTGACAAATCGAAATCGAGGAAGCTAAGGTCCATATCCGGAAGGGTGAAGTCGCTCGTCACCTCGGCCGTGTCGAAATGGAGTTCAAAAGTTTCACCCCCGGGAAGGGCGAGAGTTTGGTCGATCACGGAACCTGTGTCATTAAACTCAAATTCGGCCAGGCCGCTCAGTTCGATTCCATCGATTCCCGCGAGGGCCACGTTGCCAGAGCCCTGGACGGCCCAGTTGTAACTGGCCTCATCGGGAACTCGCAAAAGCCCGATCTTCGCGTCCGAAATCAAAACTCCCGTTGCCAGTGGGCTGAGACTGCCATCTGAAAGGAAATCGGCACCCGATCCCAGGAAGACCGATAGCCCTTCTCCGGCAAACGTGTCGACGCCACCGCTGTCTGAAAAGACGACGTTCCCCTGGATCGTGATGAAGTCACCAATCTTAAGAGTCAGGTCGGAGGCTGAGAATTCAAAGAGGTCGGTTTCATTGTCATTGAATTTAAGCTGGACCGTCTGCCCATTAACGACGATGGTTTCGTCAACCGGAACTCCGGTTTTGTTGACCCGCAACAGAACATCCCCCTCGAGCTGCAAGGGACTGCTGCCGACTTCAATGCTACCGGAAACGAATCCCGCTGCGCCACTTGGTAGTAGGACTAGTCCGCCTTGGCCATTTTCCAGGACGCCCTGGGCGGCGTCGCTGAATCCCACATCGACAGCCCCAACTTTGAGGAGATCCAGGCCGTCGATGTCCTCGTAGTGTTCAAACGCGAATGCCCCGGTGAGGTCATTGTCGGCTATGCTCAGCGTAGCATCAGGGACTTCGACTCGGAGGAAGGAACCGGCCGGAATGGCGTCGCCGCCCTGCGTGATGAAGTATTCCTGAACTGGTGACGCAACTGTATTGTATTGAAGATTCGTATCCGCAAATTGGAGTTCGATATTCTCTCCAAGGTCGAAATCGATTGTGGCAGTCTCCATTACACCAGTGACGCCCAGGTCGCTGATGAGTATACGGCCGGCGGCGTTCGTTACCGCCACCCGAGGCTGCGCGTCGTGTCCCAGCGACAAGTGGCCACCTTGAATCGTCCCCCGGATCACACCGCCGCCGTCGGTGGAGGTTGCCTGCTCAAAGGTAAAGTTCCCGCCGATTTCCTGGCCCAGCAACTGGATCGCAGCACCTGTCCCCTGGATACGGAAATATTCCGCTGCCCCGTCGCCAACTTGGCCATCGTCGAGTTCCAGCTGAACTAATTGACCAGCGACAGTGAGCGACTCGCTAACCGTTTGGCGCGTGGTGTTGAGCTGCGCCTTGAAGGTCCCTGACAAGGAAACGTCGGCCAGGCCGATCGCCGGGCTGCCGCTAACCTCACCCGCTAACCCGTCTTCTGAAAGAACGAATGTTGCCGAGCCGTCAGAGAGGGTAATCAGATCATCAGCCAGGCTTGCCGTTACCGACGTACCGATCAGAATGACTTGCGCTGGATCACCCGTTTTCTGGAAGACAAAGTCCCCCGACACTCCTTGGCCAAGAATGGTTAGTTCGACAGTCGTTCCTGCAACGCGGACAAATGGGCCCTGCGGCAGATTGATCTCGTGTTGAGCGCCATTTATCTGGATGGTTTCATTGACGGGATCGGTGCCCTGGTTGAGCTCGAACAGCAGGGTTCCGGCTACCGAAACCCCTGGTATATCGACAGCAACCGCCCCTGACACCACGCCCGCGACCGTTTGGCTGCCCTGCGCGCGGCCGAGCAGGAAAAGTGCCTGTCCATCGCCCACGGAGACGTAGTCAGTCTGTCCGTCACCAAGCGACAGGGTCACCTCCGTGGCAGCAAGTCGAACCACTTCTTCACCGGCCGCATCGGCTGCTTGCTCGAAGAGAAAGTTTCCAGAAAGCGATTGGCCGAGCTCTTCGAGCGTGAGGAGCCCGTTGTCGATTTCGCCACGCAGATAGGGGCCGCTCGGAAGATCCAATTCGATGGTTTTTCCGTCAAGCTCAAATTCTTCGTGAACCGCGTGAGAGGTAGTGTTTATGGCGAGGCTCAGGTTTCCGCCGAGGTTCAGGTCGTCAATTGCAATTGCAAGGGTCGCCTCCAGGCGTCCGGCAAGCCCGCTCGTCGCGATGACCAAGCTTCCGTTCACAGCGGTGGCCTGAAGCACCGCCAGGTCGGAGGCCCCAAAGTCGATCGTGGCGCCGTCGACGGCGACCCTAGTGATGGCGGCCCCATTTGCGTCGCTAATCTGTTCGAACAGGAATTGCCCTGTGATCGCCTGTTCCATTAGCGAAAGTGTAGCGTTCTCTGCCAGCAATCGTAGAAATGGTCCAGCCGGATAGTTCAAATCGGTTCCGCCAACAGTGCCAGTAAACGGTGCGGGCAGAGTGTTGGCTTCGAGGCTAAGCTGCCCATTAAAGGAAACTCCAGGTATGGTAACCGCGACGGTACCGGCGGCACTGCCAACAAATCCCTGTCCATCAAGATGAAAGAAACCGTTGGCGTCAGTTAGCAAAACGCCGCTGTCGTTGCTTCCGAGCTGCAGCGAGCCATGTTCCATGGCCGCTTCGATTACCGCATCTGGGCCATCGCCAACCTTAGTAAAGACGAAATCTCCGCTTAGCACCTGATTCAAGAGGGAGATATTTAGTCCGCTGGAAACCACCTCGGATAAGATGGGTACCGGGGTGGCATCGTTAGCGTCGTCGTCATCAAATCTCACGACCACGTCTTGTTCAGATCCGGGTATGGCCAGTATTTCGTCAAAGGACTGCCCCGTGTTATTGAAGCGAAGCTGGGCAGTGCCGGCGAGTTCGATACTTGGCATCCCGATCGCCTGCAGCGAACCGGCTGCGGAAACTGCGTAAGTTGTGTCGCCAGCGGACACTTCGATGATCCCCACGGTGGCATCCGTGAGGAGGAGGCCTCGGGCCAAGGGGGTCAAGTCGCCGTTTTCCATCCTCGCCGGCCCATCACCGACAAACAGCTCCAGGTCGGCTCCGGCAAAAACGCGCTGGCCATTGTTGTCCGTAAAGGAGATGTTCCCTTCTAGCGTGACGAAGTCGCCAATATTGAGGGACAGGTCGGAGACTGACACCTCGAAGATATCAGTTTCGTCCGGACCAAATTCGACTGGAATCGGGAGGTTGCCTACTCGGATCACCTCGTTTACCTCGTCGCCTGTGCTGTTGATCCGAACCGTGACCGTGCCTCCAGCCGAAACTGGACCTGCTCCTAAAGAAGAAGCCCCAGAAAGCGTGCCGGCGATTCCGCTATCAGTGATAACGACGGCGCCTGTCCCGTCGGTAATCGCATTGCCAGAGATCGTCGCAGCAAAATCATTGACTGCCATACGGGTGCGAATAACACCATCGCTGCCTTCGCGCTGGTCGACCACGTAGTCCCCGGACGTTTGGAAGCTTTCCCCGCCGACCGTTATAGTGGCTGTCGTCTCAAGAATTTCGGCCGCCACGAATGGTCCCGCATCCAAATCCAGGGTTAACGACGAACCATCGTCAAAGTTGAACGTTTCGTCGACCGCGAACGGGAAGGTATTGACTTGAACCGTCGGTTCGCCGGCGATGGCCACCGATGGCACATTGATAGAGAAGGCGTTTTGACCGGTTGCCCTCAGTTCCCCGGCGATTCCTTCGGGAGTAGAAATCAAGGTCGCGGTAGCGGCGTCCTGTCCCTGGGTTCCGATGGTGACCAGGCCGTTGGCAATTTCCGCATAGATACTGCGGGCGGCGGCCTTAATGACCGTTTCAGTCTTCCCGTCACGAGTTCGTTCATGTTCTTCAAACGTGAAATTCCCGGAGAGGTCGATGCCTTCAATCGAAATCGCGAAGGGGTCCTCTACATTGCCCGATACACGGTTTTGTACCCGCACGTAGTTGCCAGCATCGAGCACCAGATTAACCGCTGTGCCGTCGACGTCAAAAGCGACAATTTGCGCCTGGCCCGTTCGGTTGATGCTTGCGACAACCTCGCCGCTAACAGCCAGGCCAGGGATAGTACTGTTAATCACGCCGCTAAATTGTGCCGCTACGCCTTGATCGCTAAAGATTGCGCCGCCGGAGCCGTCTGTTACCGAGAGAAGTCCGTCTGCCAGGCTAAGACTTGTATTAGCCAGGGCTACCGCCACGATATCCTCACCATTCACCTCGACCGTTTCAACAACGATGTCGGTGTGCAGAGCGACATTAGCATCCGCCTCAAGGAAGGCAACGGTTACGTTGTCACCGCTAAAGCGACTCACGCCAGCGGGAACTTGAAGCGTTTTCGTTACCGTACCAACTTCTAGTTGCTCAGCGACATCCTGACCGGTGGTATTGGCGACGGCGCCAAACGTACCGTCGATCCTAATTATGTCCGCGATGGAACTGCCCACAACCTCCACGCTGCCGGAGGCTTCCACGGCATAGGCGCCGTCTGTCAGAAGCATAACCGCCTCTACGTCGCTGATAGACAGGCCAATGTCATCTGCCGGGTCGACCGTGTCTCTGCCAATTCCAACAAAAGCGTTGACGCCAGTAGCCGCCGCGAGAATCTCTGTTCCGTCGCCGTCAGCAGCTTGGCGTTCCTGGAAGATAAAGTCGCCCGTTAGGTCAACGAAATCGCTGGCACTGATCGTAATTTCGTTTCCACCAAATCGCCGCACGCCTGGCATGACGTTGATCGTGACGTCCGAGCCCGACACGTCGATGGATTCGTTGACAAGACGCACACCGGTGTTCTCTTCGGCAAAGACGGTTCCGGAGAGGGTCAAGTCGCCGGTGCCGTGGGTCGCACCGGTTCCACTAGCCTGGTACGCATAGGTGTTATCGTGATTAAGGATCTGGCCGAAGCTTGCACCCGTAATGGAGATCCCTGGGCCCTCGTTGAGAGCGGCGCCCACGAGGAACGTGATCCCTGTCCCTGCCACCACGAGGCTGGCGGGATCGGAGCGCCTGATGAAACGCAGGTCGCCGGTAAAGTCCGCAACCGGTGTTTCGAGCGTCACGCCAGTCGCCAGCACTTCTTCTATATCATCGGCGGAGTCAAATACGACCTGTTGTAGCGTTGGGTTCGGCTCAGTGGGAACCTCGATCGATTCATTGACGGTAGCCCCGGTGGTGTTCACCCGAACATCGACAGCACCTTGCAGGAGAATTTCGTCGCCGAGGCCCCTAAGCTCTGCAACGCCCGATGCAACCATCGCATAGTTGGCGTTCTCATCGACAATAAGGCCGAGCGTTCCGTCGGATATAGCCAGGCCTGCAACATCCGACGCTCCCAGGAAGGCGGTAATATCGCGACCCGCGACCCGCAGCGTGTTATCGTCATTCTCGAAGGCTAAGACACCAGAGAGCGACACGAAGTCGGCGATCGCGAGTTCGGCATTTCCCGAAATTCGTAGCCCGTCAGGAATCGCCGTAGCTAACTCGGTACCGGCAATCAAAGTCCCCGCCGGCAAATCATTGCCAGTGTTATTTAACTCTAATTCCATCGACGCTAAGAGTGAAACGTCCTCGAGGCCATCAAGACTCGCAGTGCCGTTGAGACGGCCGCCCAGGCCATCGGAATTGATCAGTAACAGGCCATCGGCTCCGGTCAAATT
>CAZXJC010000224.1:0-9658 GCA_964640885.1 uncultured Pirellulaceae bacterium
CGGTGTGAGGACTGTGGATAGCAATTTTGGCTTCAATCAGCTGCAACAGTAAGCGGCTGGCGGTCTCGGTAGTGGTGAGTCGTTTTAGTGGTCGAAAGGGAAGTGGGTGGTGCGTGACGATCATCTCGGCGTTTCGATCGATTGCTTCCTGGGCACTCTCGGTGGTAATGGTCAGGCATGTCATTAACCGTTCAACCGGCTGACCAGGGTTTCCCACGAGCAATCCGACATTATCCCATTCTTCGGCCAGGGTCGTTGGGGCGAAGCTCTCCAGGTAATCTGAAATTTCTTGTACCGTGATCATGGTTTCCCCAGAGTCGTGACAAATACCTGACAGGATTGACCGCTGAATTTTAACGCGATCCGGTGCCGTTGCCCAGCAGGATCCATCGTGGCCGTATCCGGATGACTGGGATATACTGTCAGCCGGTGGGACGGAGAGCAATGGAGCTGCTGTGAACGGTGGCCAGCTGGTAAGGAAGTGGCCCAGGAAGGTTAAAGGCTAAAGTGTTGACACTGAAAATCGCTGTGCGACTGGCATGTTTGCGACAGTCGTTTAGAAAAGCGTTAGAAACGGCGGCTCGCCTCGGCGCGGAAGCTGTCGAAATTGACGCCCGGACGGAAGTCCGCCCTGCCGAGATGACGCAATCTGCCATCCGTCACCTGCGTAAGACGATTGCCGATTTTAATCTTCGGGTTGCCGCGGTTTCATTTCAGACCCGTCACGGCTATCACGTCCTGGAGAACCTGGACCGACGAATCGAGGCGACTCGACAGGCAATGCAATTCGCCTTTCAAGTCGGTGCTCCCGTCGTCCTCAACCAGGTGGGCCAGGTCCCAGCCGAGACTGATGACCCGCAATGGGAGGTCCTGGTGCAAGCCCTGACCGATTTGGGACGTTATGGTCAGCACGTGGGCGCTTTCCTGGCGGCAGGGACTGGGAGTGAGAGTGGACCTGATCTTAAGCGACTGCTTGATGTGCTTCCGGAAGGCTCCCTGGTCGTCAACCTGGATCCAGGAAACCTGGTGATCAATGGGTTTTCAGCCTCGGAAGCGGCCCGGGTTTTGGCGCCGCACGTCCATTACGTCCATGCCCGAGACGCTATTCGCGATCTTGCCCGGGGCCGTGGTCTTGAGGTGCCGCTCGGTTCAGGAACAGTTGACTTTCCTGAACTGCTTGGAATTCTGGAAGAACATCGGTATGGTGGATACTTCACGATTGACCGTCAGGCGTCTGGCGATGTCGTGAGCGAGGTCGCGCAGGCGATCCAGTTTCTGACTAGCATGTGAATCATTTAGGAGTCTAGCCATGAGTAGCGGACGATTGCTGTCAACTCTCGTTCTGTGGGCAGGTTGTTTGATGTTAGGGCCAGTTCTGGATGCTGCCGAGGATGAGAAAAAAACTCTGCAAGCTAAAGAGGCGGCTGCTGAGAAAGCAAAGTTTGCCCGTTTTCAGAAAGCAATGACAGGTACAAAGCTGGTCGGACAGTTTACCGTGGTTGGGCAACCACAAGGGGCTCTGGCCAAGGAAGAATATACGATTCGCAGCATTAGCAAGCTGCAAGGGGATTACTGGCTGTTGACTGCCCGCATCAAGTATGGCGGAAAAGATTTAACACTGCCCGTTCCACTGAAAATTGTCTGGGCTGGTGATACGCCGGTGATTACTCTCACGAAGGCTGCCATTCCGGGCCTGGGGACATTTAGTTGTCGGGTGGTGATCTACAATAAGAAGTACGCCGGGACTTGGACCCATGGTGAAGTGGGTGGTCATTTGTTTGGGACGCTGGAAAAAGCTAAGGCAGATGCGCCAAAGAAACCTGAAAAATCACCAGGGAAGTAGCCGCTGGACAATTGTCGCTGCGGTTGTGTTGCTGGCTGCCGTTGCGGGCTGTGAACCGTTCGCGACGCTGGATCATCCCCTGACTGATGAAAAGACGTCGCGTGTCGATCAAGAGCTACTGGGTTACTGGAAACAGATCGACCTGGATGACCCGACTGACGCGCATCCAGTGCCAGTGACGATTGGGCTAAGCAAAACGAATTCTCGTTTGCACGAAGTGGTTGGCATGGGACTGGAAGACGGTAACAAAGTGAAGGTCCATCGTTTTCAGATCCACACAACCACCCAGGCAGCGGATGGATCTCGAACGTTGCTCCGATACATTACCATGGCCGCAAAGGATCTTGACGAATCACAGCGACAAGCGAAGGGTTACCTGTTGCTGCGTTATGAAATCCAGGCTGGCCAACGATTGAAGCTCTTTCTGATGAATTCATTAGCCGTTGCCAAGGCGATTGAGGAAAACAGCCTGACAGGTGTGGTTCGCCGCACTAAGCCCTCTGCGGATGGTAAGAAGCCTATGACCAAGTATCAGGAAATCCGCATTACGGCGAGTCCTGAGCAACTAAGAGCTTTCCTGAAGAAAACGGGTTCGGCCTGTTTTGAAAAGAAACAGGCTCTTGAATTCCAGAAAATCGTGACCGACTAAGGACCGTTTCTGGCTGATCTTACTTGTGGTGCTCGCTACATCCACTGGTTTCGCATGACACAGCGTGCCACCAGGGCAATCGCTGCGGTTTCCATTCTCAAGACGCGTGGGCCGAGGTCCACGACTTGCCATTGTGCCGCCTCAAATTGCTCGATTTCCTCAGGGGTCCAGCCGCCCTCGGGTCCAATTGCCAGCAATAGGTTGGTCTTTGGTTGGGCTGCAAGTTGCTCATCCAGTGACAGTCCGTTTGTCGGCGGTTGGGGATGGGCCACGATGCAAAACGTGTCTGGGGAATTTTGTTCGATAAGTTCAGCGACCGTTAGAGGTGAATCGATTGTCATCAGCCGGTTGCGTCCACACTGTTTCGAGGATTCAACAACGCCCCGTTCCAGTCGTGCCAGGGCCTGCGGAACCGGTTTCGCAACGGCGCGCTGGCTAGCCAGTGGGATCAGGCGGGAGGTCCCTAACTCAACCAGTTTTTCCACGAGCCATTTTTGACGATCGCCCTTGGGGAGTGCTGTGGCAACCGTCAACTGGGCAGGTAACTCGACGTCGATCGGCTGGCGTTCGCAAATCAACAGTTCGGCTGAATTTTTCTTGAGTTGTTGGATCTCGGCGCTGAATTGAGAACCGCTGCCGTCAAACAGGATCAGCTGGTCACCGATCTCAGCCCGCATGACATGGATCAAATGATGCGCTTCTGATCCACTCAGCGTGATGTGGTCAGAATCAACTGGTGAACTGATGAAGTAGCGTTGACCCATGGGACTTTGTGCCAATTGTCATTTCGTTTCAAGGTTTTGCTACCAGCGGAAGAAACTCAAGCCCGTTACGGGCAGCGTTGATCCGCAGGCGTACCAGGTAGACACGGTTCGGTGCGCGGCCACTGGCACAATAGGGAAGCAAGATCGATTCGTCGTCAGCTACCAGGAAAGAGCCTGGGTACCCATAGCAGGAAGTATCCAGCGGTATATCCTTGCTCCATGTTTGACCGTTGGCTTTACTGATCCAGGCCCGCAAGTTGTTCCAGGTTGCAATGGCAACGACGGTACCATCGCCGAGCACGATTAGTTGCGGTGCTTTGAGTTTGCCTTCGGAGACCAGTCGCGTCCCAGAGTCCTTCCAGGTGACACCTTGATCCGCGGAGGAAAAAATGGCTCCGTCAGGACGAGTGACCAGGATCAAGTTTCCGTTTTTAAGTTGCACGATCGCTGGTTCATCAACATTGTTGTCGGGACGGATGATCTTGGAAACGACTTTCCAACTGCGGCCTGAATCGTCGGATCGCCGAATGGCTCCTCGCAGGTACTTTTCTCCGGCTACCTGGTAATAAGTTGCCCACAGGATGCCACCATCATCGAGTTGAATTGGTCGGCCACCATGAGCCCGTTCATAGAAGTTGCCCGGACTCTCCAGCCAGATTGGTTTTGACCAGGTTTTTCCACTGTCGGTAGAACGAAGTACATATTGCTTGGTGTTAAGTCCTGAAATATCTTTCTGGAATTGCTGAGGTGCTTTTGCATAACCGTACCAGGAGGCTTGCACGCCAACGAAACAGAGGACCGTACCGTCACGGCAGGTAAAGACGGCGTGGGCACCATCGTCGAGACGATGATCATGAATGGTGAATGGCTTTGACCAGGTGCGGCCTTTATCAGTAGACCGACATGCCATCACGCGTCCGCCGGTCGGTGCCGGAAAATCAAGCGGCCAGCCGTCCCTAGTCCAGCGTTTTCGCAGCTCTGGTTCGATCAATCGAGGTTGGGCAAAAGAGGAATGCCAGTAGCCTGCCGAATGGGCCAGTAGCAAGTCTCCGTTGGGAAGACGCTCGACCCCTCCTGGCCAGCCAATAAAATCCCCAATACCTGGAAAAGGATCAGGTCGATTATGATCGGCCCCGGTGATACAGACGCGCGCCTGGCGAATGGTGAGGGGCTTTTCCTGGGTTATCCCGGGAATACCGGTAGTGATTATGCTGACAGCCAGCAGCACGATCCCAAGATTCCAGGAATGTGAATACGGACGAAACCGGTGACGGGTTCTCATGGTTTTCCTTTCCTGCGATTGGCAGCGACTGCCTGTAAGCATACCGCGCTGGACAGGCCGTTGACCACGGGTTAGGGAATGCGATTGGATGATCTTTTGGACAACCAGAGAGTGTTGTCCTAGTACCAGAGGCGGATGCCGCTTACCAGGTTGCTCAAATCAACGCTGCCCACACCGTAGTAATCATAGCCGGTGTAAACTTCCACCCCGCGAAATTGAATACCAGCAGTCACGCGACTATGAACGAGGGTTGCCTGGCCGATAGAACCCAGGTCGATTTCGGCGGATACGATCCATGGTTTGCGCGGTAGCCAGTCGGCAGCGTAAGTGAAATTGAAACCAAACTCGGTGTCTACCTCGTCAGCGAGCCAGTTGACCCCCAGACCTGCTCGATATTGAATAGCCTCGCTTTGGGCAAAGCGGTAGATAACATTGAAATCACCCGTCCAAAGTTGATCACGGTCTCCCGGTGCTACATTTTCAGTACGGTGATCAAAGCCTCCGTCCAGGCCCCAGCGAGAGGTCGATTGCAACACGGCGTGTCCGCCAATCCGGGCGGTTGTATCGAAACTCTCGCCATATTCTGCATCCATCCGGATCGACCAGGAACGCAGGTTTTTATCCAGCGCTGGTGATTGGCCAATGGCCATCAAGCCGATCTGATCAGACTGGTACGGATGACGAAAAAAATGTCCGTTAAGCACATAGTCATCTCGCAGGTAAACGGGAGGTCCCCAAAAAGGCGACGTGAATCCCATTACGACCAGTTCTCCAAAAAAACTTCGAAATGATTTCTCAGCCTCGGTCTCTTCCTCATCCCACCAGTTATGACGATCTCTCCGCTCTCGTTCATCAACATCGTTGATCATGACATTGTTTACTGGTTCTCGCACTTCTTGGCGCAGTCGACTGAGCAGGCCATCGGCACAGAGTGCGGTGCTACCGGCGGCTAGTATCCAGAGTGAGAAGGCTGTTTGACAGCATCGCCATAGCAGGGGGTATTTTTGCATTGGCAACAAGGCAGATAACTCCCAGGGAGGTTTAGCCGGTTATGCACCAAGGACTGGGATACAGGAACGGAAGGGGACGAAGTGTAGTGCGGAGAACCCCAGTGCTTCAATCCCAATGTCAGCATCCATGCCGGTTGTGCTGGTGATAGAAGATACAGTTACCTGTTATTGATTAAGTTGACCTAGTTTCAAAGTGTAACTTAGATAGAATGAGTATCCTGTTGTGTGAAAGTTCGAAAAACGAGGAGTGGCAGCGGTGAGTGAAGAGATCAACAGACCGAGTGAACCAGGAGTGCTGGAGCTCGATTTGCGAACCCCTTGGATTGCCGCAACCTGTGCCTGGCTCTTTCCTGGAGCGGGGCATTTCTACCAGCGGCGGTACGTGAAGGGGACCATCTTCATGGTCTGCATCCTGTCCACTTATTTTGCCGGATTGATCATGGGTGGTGGCCATGTGGTCTACGCTTCCTGGGTTAAAAATGACATCCGCTGGCACTATCTTTTCCAAGTTGGCGTTGGCTTACCAGCGTTACCGGCAGTTGTTCAGTGTCAGCGTGAGCGGCAACTCGGTGAGTCACCCGACTACAAGCCCTGGTTCAACGGCTGGATGGCTCCTCCGGAAAGTGTAAATCCAGATGGGATTGATCAACTTGCCCACTGGCGACAAAAATATGGTGCCTTGTTTGAACTGGGAACGCTTTACACCATTATTGCTGGGTTGCTAAACGTGCTGGCTATTTTTGATGCTCAGGCAGGACCGCTTATCTTGACTTACGAGCAGGAACAAGAGGAAAGCAAGGCGATTCAAAAACGGATGAAATTCAACTAGCAGAGGGGAAGAACTGCCGTGTTTAAGCTTGCCAAACCCAAGGAGTGGTTTGGTTAAGGGCAGTTTCATTTGGGTAAATCGTGTGATTCCAATACTAGCGACGATCAATATTTATTGGTTTGTGCTGCCCCTGGTGGTGGTCATCAGTTTGGTTTTTAGTGCTACTCGCCATGAACACTGGCAGCCGATTGTTTCTGGCGCTATTCGTACAGGTATCTGGCTGGTAGTTTTTCTTGGCATTTTCTTTTTGCTCTTGTTCGTTATTTCCTGGTGGAACTGATCGTCTCGTGTTTCACGAGTTGCCGGTGATCGTGGAAGGATTTTCCTGGAGGACAGATCAGGAATGAATCGCTGGTCGTTACCAGGAGGATTGCTGCTTGCGACTGCGATCCTGCTGACAGTTGAAGAATGCCAGGCGCAGTCGCGAGGTTTGTTCGGCCGTCGTTCTTCGACAGCTGCTCGAACAGCAAGGCCGGCTTACTCGTTCCTGACTTTGCTGGTGCAACTAGATGCGGCAGTTCCCAAGCAGCTGAGAGACTGTTCGCCCGTGTCAGCTCAACAGGTTGCTGATCTTTCCGAGAGTTTACTAGAGGCGGCAGCAGGGGAGTTTTGGTCTGCCCAGCGCCGCTGGAATGAGACGACTCAGCAGCGAGACGCGTTACGCGATGCCCGCGAAGGAATTCGGCTGTTGCAGGGATTACTGGAAGCGCGGCGTTTTGTCGATGGACAACGTTCAGCAATGATCACACTTCGGCACGGATTTATGCGCGTAGCGGAGCGTGAAAGTAGCCGACAGCAGCTGCGCAGTTACCTGAAGACAGTTTCTGCCCTGATCGATTTGTCTGCTCGGTTGCGTTATCTGCTACGTGATGCGATCGATGAGACTGCTTACGTATTGGATCCCTTTCCTGAACAGTTTAACCAGATGATTCGACTGCTGACCAAAGAACGAGTGGGTATTGGTGCGGAGGTATTGGATTACGTGCTATTTGCTCCGGATCCAGGAGGGGAGGCAGTCCCCTACCCGCAGCGGACACGAGCGTTGGTATTAGAACTGTTGGCGGCGTGTCGATTAGCAGAATCATTGCCGACACTGGCAGCTCTGTTACGTAGCCCGGAGGTGACAATACCGCTGAAAGTACGAGCTGCTGAGATTATCCGTGAAATTGGTCTTCCCCAAGATACTTGGTCTGGCCAGGACCCGAAGTTACCAGCACCCCCGATTCAGGCAGGGGAATTGTTTGAGCTGGCGAGCCAGTGGTCTCAGCGCGGCCTGGACCGTCGCCAGCGACTACGGTTATCGACACTGTTGCGCTGGCTTGATGAGCGGCGTCGAATCGGGGTGACTGGCAATACATTGCGGGTGGCTGGTCATGATCTGCGCGTGGGGGACTGGCTGTTGATGCGAAATCCGTCTCCCTATAACCGCTTCACCGATTTGTCACCGGGGCTTTTTACTCATGTTGGCGTGGTTACCGAAGTTACCGACGACGACGGTCGTCGACATTTTGTCATTGTAGATTTGCCGGAACGCGGAGATCGCATTCCTGTTACGAATGTTGACGTTTACTTGCAGAGAACGTTGCATTACTGGTTCCTGCGCCACTGGGACCCGGGGTTTGGGCAGCGGATGGGCACAACGGTAGCCAGTTGGATTGGCCGGCCGACTCACTTTGACCTGACGTTTCGTACGGACCGTGTGCGCCAGCAACCGCGCCCACTAGGAGCGGATGCTGAGATTCACACTTACTGCGCCGGTTTGCTTCTGATGTGTGTTTTGCAGAACGGTGGTCGAGAAGAAGAGTTTTTCCCGGTTGGTGAACAGGCAGCCCCCGGGGCTGCTGCTGAAAATCTTAAGCAGCTCGGGATTGTGATGGGGCGTGATGTTGTTTCCCCGACGGGGGCGATCTTTGGCACCTCCATGCAACTGGTTGCTCACAGCCGCCCGATGTATGAACCGGGTCGAGAGATTCGAGAGTCGGCATACGATTTTTTCGCACAGCAGATGGTTGATCTTCCAATCCGGTTGACGCCAACTTTTAGCCAGCACTTACGTCAGCGACTGGCGGCACTTTCGGTCAAGTCTCCCTGGCTGGCTAAAGCGTTGGCCGAAGTCAACGATGTTAGTGACCGGATGGACTTACAAGCGGCAGCGAAAGTAGCAATTGCCGTAGAGACGCTGGACCAGATTGCCGAGGAGAATCAAAACCAGTTTGAAGAGGCGTGGAGTGTTTTTTCAGAAGAAGGTGAGTCATCGGCAGAGGAGTCGGGAGCAGAGTTTCATGAACGGCATCAACAACTCTGGCAGCGCTGGCAAAAATCGGAGCTGACACCACGACAGTTACGAAGGGAACTGGTCCGGTACTATGTAAAACGCGCGGAAGCGGCGGTCATGGTCCGTTTTTTCCAGGACGACAGTCCATAAAGGTGCTTCCGGAATAATTGATATAGGCCGCTTGGTTGACGCGAGAAAGGCTAAAATAGCCTGCTTTGCCAGTAGAAAATTGCCCGTTTGCAGCTGGAAAACTGTGATTCGCAGACGAATTCCATTTTGGCAGCTTGCCATAGATAGCTTATCAGGACACACTTTATGAAAGAGGCAGTTTGTGACTGCCTCTTTTTTTATTTTGGTCATCAAGGTGCTGGAACGAGAAGGCCGGCAAGTCGTTGTGACCAAATGAATTTTGGAAACTTGTTTCTTCTTTGTTGGGGGTGAATAAGCACCCAGGATGAAAGTTGTCATTCTTGGAGCTGGTACGGTAGGTCGCTCGATCGCCGAATCTCTCAGTAATAGCCGTCACGTTGTCACGATTGTCGACCGTGACCCGGTACTGTCCCGGAAGATCGACCAGGAGCTGGATGTCCGTGCCATTACGGGACTGGCTTCGCAATCGATGACGCTCTTCCAGGCCGACGTACAAAGTGCTGATTTATGCCTGGCCGTTACTGGAGATGATGAAGTCAACATTGTTGCGGCAAGTCTTGCCAAGGCGATGGGTGCTCGTCGTTCCGTGGCGAGAGTCTATGCTCCCGTTTTTCGCGACTTGAGCACCTTTGACTACGAAAGTCATTTTAACATTGACCGGATGATGAGTATGGAGCATCTGACGGCAATGGAGTTTGCTCGCCAGATTCGGAATCCAGGATCTGTAATGGTGGAGAATTTTACTCGTGGAGAGTTGGAATTCCTGGAGACAACGGTCAGTGAACAGAGTCCCTACATCAATAAATCTCTAAAGCAATTGGATTTACCCAAGGGTGTACGAATCGGTTCGATTGCT
>CAZXJC010000225.1:0-14600 GCA_964640885.1 uncultured Pirellulaceae bacterium
CGCGAGTTACCTGCTAGCACTCATCAGTCTGTACCGGTTACGGGGAGCCGTCGCGCGGCAGCCATGGCTCTGGGGGCTGTTGCTAGTGATCACACTAACTGCAGTCCACACTTTGTTTTGGAGCAATATACGCATGCGTGCGCCACTGGTTCCTTGGCTTGCGTTACTGGTCGCCGCAGGCTGCTCTGGGAAGCCTGCCGAGGCTGGTCAGCCAGAGCCTCTGGAGGCCTCAACGCCAACTTCAAAAACGGACCTTAAATCGTGAGCAGTCAATGCTTTCGGAGTCTCCGGCCCGGGCTGGATTTGGCTTGCTCCGGATAGCCTCCCTCCCTATAATCCGCCCTGCTTTTCAAGCACGGAACGCTGCGCTGATAGCTAATCTGGTAAAGGGAATCGATCGATTTCCTGCGGAGGCGATCCGTCCGGCTGCATGGAGCAGCCTACGATCGGTTAAGCACATGGGCATGGATGCCGAAAATCGAAAGCGATTTCAGCAACCGTTTGGGCGGTTTGCGCTCCGTCTATGCGCCTGGCCTGTTAGTGGTGGAAGTTCTTTTGGCAGTATCTTGTTTCTGTTGTTGGTCAGCGTTTCGTGGTTCAGCGGCGTATCAACCGCAGATGAAGTTGCTATTGATTTTCCGGTCGGGGACCCCGAGTTACCGATCCAAATCAGGGCTCAACAGGGAACACACTGGGAGCAGGGATCTTATGAGGTCTGGTACTTGGATCATTGCCAGGTTCGGCAGGGTGGCGTAGCAGCCAGCAGTTCGCGAGCTATTATTTGGCTCGACCGTTCTGATCCTTTTCACAAGCGCCTGGACTACGTGATCAGTTACTTGGAAGGTCAACGTACGACGGTCACTTATGGCCACGGCAGTCACATCCATCGATCGACGGGTCGACGGGGCCAGATGTTATCTGCCAAACGGTGGCTGGGTCAATTTCACTCCACGGCGGGGGTACAGATTGAGGTCTCGAAATCGATGGCCAGGGCAGACGTTCCCGCGGACATCTATCAGCGGGCCCTGGCTCATCGCCGCGAGCTAAGCGACTATCCTGTCCAACCGGCTCAATTGATTGAGCAACCGGGCGAGCCTGCCCAGGCAGCGCCACCGGCAACGACTTTATCGGTGGGTAATCGTCGTATTTTAGTCCAGGGTCGCAGCAACGTTGGCTGGAGTTTCAACGTCGAGCAGGACGCAAATCGCAACGAGACCGTAGCCATCGCGAAATCGGGTATTCGCATCACGGTCGAGGGAATTGACTTACCTGAATTTGATACGGGTGACACGGTCACCATTGAAACGGACAGCCTCGTCTTATGGGCTCCTAACCTCGACGAATTAACTCGCACCGGTCAGGCGCAACAAGCTCAATCCGTTCCATTGGAACTCTACCTGGAGGGGAACATTGTCTTCCGGCAGGGAGATCGAGTCATTTATGCAGACCAGATGTACTACAACGTTGCCGAGGATCACGGCGTGGTCCTGAAGGCCGAAATGCTAACACCAGTGCCGGAATACGAGGGTTTATTGCGTTTGAAGGCAGACGTGCTTGAGCAACTAAATCGCCAAAACTTTACCGCCCACGGGGCAGCTATTACGTCAAGCCGGATGGGTATTCCTACCTACTGGTTCCAGTCTGAAACGGTTCAGTTCCAGGATGTTCAACGGGCAGCGGTCGACCCGGTAACGGGGCAACAGTTAACCAACCCCAACACGGGTGAAGCCATAGCAAACCACGACTTCCTGGCCAGCAGTCGGAACAATTTTCTGTACGCCGGTGGCGTCCCAATTTTTTACTGGCCAGTAATGGCTACTAATTTACAGAAATCGTCTTATTACCTCGACCGTATTCTAATTAAGAACGACAGCGTATTTGGCACACAAACGCTGGTTGACCTCGACATGTTTCAATTGCTGGGTCGACAGGACATCCCGCGTAATACCAGTTGGCTACTGTCAGCAGACGCCTTCAGTCAACGTGGGTTCGGTCTTGGTAATACGCTCAACTATGACCGCGAGTCATTTTGGCGGTTACCTGGTCCCAACGTGGGAACGCTTGACGTCTGGGGAATGCGAGAAGCGGGACTCGATAACCTCGGGGCCGACCGACTGGCTCTCGTGCCCGAAAAGGATTTCCGTGGTCGTGTCTTCTGGCAACACCGACAGCAGTTACCTAATGATCTTCAATGGACAGCCGAGGTAGGGCTTATCAGTGACAGGAACTTCCTGGAACAATATTACGAACGTGAATGGGACGAGCAAAAGGACCAGACAACTGGCGTTGAACTTAAACGCTATATCGAGAATCGTTCCTGGAGTGTTACAGCCGACTTGCGGCTTAATGACTTTTTCACACAAACCAACTGGTTGCCCCGTTACGATCATTTTTGGATCGGCCAGTCATTGATTGGAGACCGTCTCACCTGGTACGAACATACCCACGTGGGTTACGCGCAATTGCAAACAGCCAGCACTCCGATTGATCCGGTCGATGCAGCCAAGTTTGATTTGATGGCTGGAGAAGAGGCGGATGTATCCGGCATTCGGGCGGCCACTCGTCACGAAATCGACTTGCCCCTTCAGTTAGGTCCCGTCAAAGCAGTTCCTTACCTACTGGGAGAGGTCGCTTTTTACGGCGAGGATGTGACCGGCAACGACGCCACGCGTTCGTATGGTCAAGTTGGCATTCGTGCCAGCCTGCCAATGTGGCAACGACGCCCCAATGTTCGCAGTAAATTGTTAAACGTGAATGGCGTCGCTCACAAGGTAGTCTTTGATGCTGACTTGTTCTGGGCAGATGCCAACCAGGACATGACTCGCTTTCCACGTTACGATGCCCTGGATGACGATTCGGTCGAACATTTTCGCAGACGTTTTTTCTTTGATACCTTTGGTGGAGTTGCTGGCACCAACATCGCTGCTGCCTTTGACGAACGGTTTTTTGCCCTCCGCAATAACATGCAAGGCGCCGTGACTGCCAGCAGTACCGATATTGTTGATGACATGGTCCAGGCTCGCCTGGGTGTCCGGCAACGCTGGCAAACCAAACGTGGACTGGCCGGCCAGGAACGGACCCTGGACTGGATCTCGCTTGACATGGAAGGAGTGCTCTTTCCAAAACCGGGGCGAGACAACTTCAGTCAAGAACTAGGACTGCTCAACTATGACCTGCGATGGTATGGCGGTGATCGCTTTACTGTTCTGTCTGACGGCTTCGCCGACTGTTTCAGTGATGGCCTACGAATGGTCTCACTGGGCGGTATTGTAAGTCGACCCGAGCGCGGCAGTCTCTATCTTGGCATGCGGGCAATGGGCGGACCAGTCGACAGTAAGTTCTTGCATGGTGCTTTCAGTTACCGCATGAGTGATAAGTGGATTGCCATCGCCAGTACTTCGTTTGACCTGGGGCCAGCTGGAAATATTGGTCAAAGCCTGGCGGTCACCAGGATCGGTGAATCTGCCCTAATTCGCGTGGGTATGAATGTTGACGAGAGCCGAGACAACATCGGTATCCAGTTTGCTATCGAACCACGATTTATGGCCAGCAGCCGCTTGGGTCGTATCGGCGGAGTTCAGATTCCTCCAGCAGGTGCCCGTGGGCTGGAATAGCCTGAGGACCCACACTCACTAACAACCATTTCAGCAATAATGAATCAACCCTATCAGCCACCGAGTGGTCCCTGGTACCGCAAATATCTCAACGCAGCCCGTGGCTGGCGACTGGGAATCGGCGGTGAGTCCAGTTTCCTGATCCACCTGGCCTGCACGGTCCTGGTGGTCATCACAGCCATCCTGCTAAAAGTATCCCTGGAACAGTGGTGTTTACTGGGATTATGTATCGGCGGTGTATTGAGCGCTGAGCTATTTAATAGTGCCATCGAACGGCTGGCACGATCCATCGACAATCAATACAACGAGCAAATTGGTGCAGCCCTCGATATTGCTGCTGGTGCGGTGCTCATGACAGCGGTCACGGCAATTGCGGTTGGCGGCAGCCTGTTGCTTACGCGGTGGCTAGAGTTAGCTGGAAATTAACTTCTGCTAACTGGCGACTGCCATAACTGCCCGCTACTGGTTTTGCTGCTCTTCCTGCTCACGATGCAAGCGAGCATGTTCTTCCTCGTCGTCCGGTCGATTATCGAATCCACGCTCGGCGGTTAATTCGATATGGTCCAGGAACTTGACATTTGCACATTCATCAATGTCATCCACATTGCAGGCCACATGGTCACGAATATAAAACCGTGCCGGGCCTCCGGCATCTACCGGTAAAGCGTAGCGACCATCGAGGCTGTAGATCACAATTCCTTGGTCTCGTACAGCTTCCAGCGGAATGCTGGCATGGAAGTCATCCTGGCTGGCGTGCAGCCCGAGATACATAGCCGTTGGTTTAACACGAGCAGCTGCCAGCAAGCCAGCAAGTTGAACCGCTTTACCCTGGTAGCGAGGGGCCCACTGGCTAACGTCATCGATTTGATAGGCGTCCCCAATGGCCAATAGATCTTCAAAGGCCAATTGTCGAGGCCGTTGTACTTCACCATCAACACGAATCAGGTAATCAGTTGCCATCGCCTCAACCTTCACTGTTGCTACAGATCATCCACTGGACGACAACGACAACTCCGGGCCTAAACCGGTTGACCGGATGCTTTTTACGAGCAACCCATACTGTTACCACAATTGTGGCAGAGGTAGCAGTTGCCATTTCGCACCGTAATGGCTCCACAATTATCACAACTGGGAGCATCACTTTGGAAGCGAGCAAACTGATCTGCTCTTCCCCCGATGGAACCATCCGGTTTTGGAGCGACCGCAACTCCTGCCCGTTCGAGCAATTCGAGATCGACAGTTCCTCCGTTTCCTTTCGGATCCAGGGAGGGTTCCGCTTTCGCTCCGATGCTTAATTTCTCGGCTGCTAACCCAGCTGCATCCTTCGAGTCGTCCGACTTCGTAGCAGCCGCTTCTGGCAGCAGCCCATTATTGGCTTCCCGATACCCGGGCAGGAAGTGGATGCCAAGCCAGCGGAAAATATAATCGACCACGCTCTTCGCAATTCTAATATCCTTGCTCGAAGTATGTCCCATCGGTTCGAAACGAGCGTGGGCAAACTTATTGACCAGAACTACAAGCGGAACTCCATACTGCAAGCTCATGGAAATGGCCGTACCAAAGCAGTCCATCAGGCCACCGACGGTACTTCCTTCTTTGGCCATGGTAATAAACAACTCGCCGGGATTTCCATTCGGATAGAGACCCACGTTGATATAACCTTCGTGTCCGCCGACGCTAAATTTGTGCGTCAAGGATTGCCGTGTTTCTGGTAATCGTTCCCGGTGGGGACCTCGGACTACTTCGGTTACCGTTTCCTCCGATTTATCACCCTCTTTCTGCGTTGAAAGCGGCTGGCTCTGCTTGGAACCATCTCGATAAATCGCCAGTGCCTTCAGGCCTAGCTTCCAGCCCCATCGATAAGCTTCCGAGATATCATCGGGAGTTGTATCGTGGGGCATATTGACCGTTTTGGAGATCGCACCGGACAGGAACGGCTGAGCCGCTGCCATCATCCTCACATGGGATCGCCAAGCGATGCTACGCACTCCCGTGGCCGGTTTAAAGGCACAATCAAAGACGGGTAAGTGCTCTTCTTTAAGATGCGGTGCCCCTTCAATCGTGTCATGCTTGTCAACATAAGTAGTAACGTCTTTGACCTGGGGCTCATCGTAACCCAGTACTTTCAGTCCCAGTGGTATGGTGTTGTTAATAATCTTCAGCATTCCACCACCCGCCAGTTGTTTATACTTGATCAACGCGATGTCGGGCTCGATTCCGGTAGTATCACAATCCATCATGAAACTGATCGTGCCGGTAGGCGCGAGTACCGTCGCCTGGGCATTGCGGTAACCGTTACGTTTACCGGTCTCCAGGACCTGGTCCCATAACGTAGCAGCAGCTGTTTTGAGGTACTCTGGACCAGCCGGATTAATCGCTTCCACCGCATCACGATGCATCTGCATCACCTTCTGGAACGGTTCTTTGTTAGCTTCGTAGCCATCAAAGGGACCCACCACGGCTGACATTTCTGCACTCGTAAGATTCGCTGACCCATGCAGCAGTGACGTAATTGAGCCACACAATCCATAAGCAGCTTCGGAGTCATACGGTATTCCGCTTGCCATAATCAAGCTGCCCAAGTTTGAATAACCGAGGCCTAGCGGACGATACATGTGACTGTTTTCCGCGATGTCCTTGGTCGGATAACTAGCATGATCGACCAGGATTTCCTGGGCAATGAAAAAGACCCGGCACGCCGCCTGAAAACGTTCTACGTCAAACGTTCCATCTTCCTGGCGGAACTTCATCAAGTTAATACTGGCCAAATTACAGGCCGTGTTATCCAGGAACATGTACTCGGAGCAAGGGTTACTGGCGTTGATACGACCGGAGTTCGGGCAGGTATGCCAGCGATTAATCGTGGTATCGTACTGCACCCCGGGATCACCGCACTGCCAGGCACACTCTGCCATTCGCATCATCAATTCAAACGCATCGTAAACCGGTGCTTCCTCTTGCTGACCCGACTCCGTGACCCAGCGGGTCGCCCACGGTTGGCCATTTTCGACAGCATTCATATAGTCATCCGTCACGCGAACCGAAAGATTCGCATTCTGGAATAAAATCGAACTATAGGCCTCGCCGTTAAAGTTGGCATCGTAGCCACCTTTTTCAATCAACACGTGCGCCTTCTGTTCTTCCTTCTGTTTGCACTCAATGAATTCCATCACATCGGGATGCCAAACTTTAAGTGATTGCATCTTGGCCGCTCGGCGCGTCTTGCCGCCAGATTTGACAACTGCCGCGATCTGGTCATAAACCCGCATGAAGGATAGCGGTCCCGACGGCTTGCCACCGCCCGACAGCTTCTCTCGATGTGATCGGATCGAAGACAAATCCGTCCCGGTACCCGATCCAAACTTGAACAACATCGCCTCGCTCGTGGCCAGACGCATGATGTCTTCCATGTTGTCATCAACGCTCTGAATAAAGCAAGCTGATCCCTGCGGAAACTCATATGAGTTTTCTGGCTGCCGAGCCTCTTGTGTCTCCAGATCCCAATGCCAGTTGCACTTGGATCCACTAACGCCATATTGATGAAATAAACCAACGTTGAACCAGACCGGTGAATTGAAAGCTCCATGCTGGTGCAAACAAAGCCAGGAGAGATCCCGGAAAAATCGTTCGCCATCCTCAGCACTATCAAAATAGTTATCGGCCAAGCCCCAATCTGTAATGGTCCGAGTAACTCGGTAAATCAGCTGTCGAACGCTCCGTTCGCGTTCCTCGGTCCCGTTCTCCCCGTAGAAGTACTTGCTAACCACGACATTCGTCGCCAGCTGGGTCCAAGAAGTTGGAATCTCACAATCCTGCTGCTCAAACAGCAAGCCACCCGTTTCGTCCTTGATTTGCGCGCTGCGCTTTTCCCACTCTACGGTGTCAAACGGATCCGCTACCTCAGTAGGACAGAAGGTGGCTGGGATTTTCAGCCCCGCTGAACCTGCTTTGCGACCATTACTCGTTTCTCCCGCGGAGATTTGAGCCGATTTGCGTTCCACATCTACACTCGCCATCCGTCAGCTCCTTCTTTCAACGCCTCTACGACCGGCTAAAGCGCAGCCCAAAGAGGTATACAAATATACACTATAAAAGATTCCCTCATCCTTGAGTTGGCTTGAGAAACCACGCCGCTGGGATCGGGAAAGCATTCCCATCCAGCTATTTCAGTCATTCCATTTCGAAAAATCTCTTTATTTCTCGGGTCTCAGCCCCCAGAAGGGATCCTACCTATCAAATACCACATGTTGTGTCCATCGTAATATTTGCCCACAACATTTAGCGTAGAGCCAGAGTCTACTCGTTTCGCTTAGGGCGTCAATTACTAATTTTTTGGACCTTTAACTCCTTATCTTTACTGAGGTTAACGACTTCCTTGCCTTCTCCGCTTGTTCGTGGGTTTACCCCTAACTAGCTACCTTAAACCCCAATGAAATCAAGGCTTATGAAATTTTGCCTGGACTCCCAAAAGAAACTTTCTCTGAAGAAGAAAATTTAAAAAAATCTTCTCCGTCGATTGAGTAACGCCTCCTTGCTTGCCTGACAAACCGCCTCGTCATTTTTTGGTCGCGGCATGCTAGCACGTCTCTTTCGATTTGAATATCCCAATCTTTGCTGGTTGCTAGGAGCCATTGACGCTGGCCAACCTGGCGCTCGGGAACCGGCTGCGAATTGACTCAAATTTTTCCCGGTAAATTTTTTATTCCTTGCTTTGGTTGCTCATCATGATCAAGCACCTGGCTACACAGATCGTTCCCAGCCCAATTCTGGTGTGACAATCTCAGTCGGCGGTGGTCGTTTTCAAATCAGAAAAGTCTCCGCAGTCGCCTTTCCAGCAGGCCTTATACGCCGTCAGTCCGAGACGACAAAAATAAATTCTGACGGTCAGTTGTGTGCACTGCCATCTAATCCTGACGGCTCAACCGGCTGCCGTTAGCGTCGTGAGACCAGCCGCTGAGGAACAAGCCAGGAGATAGCCTATCATCGCCATAGAGAGCAAACCTGCGGGCAGGGACGCCTGCTGGAGCCTATCGCCGAGAATCAAGACCTATTTTGAGCCCGTTCACTTCCAGGGGGCTCTGAGCGATTCCTGAGAGGTTGATCAAACGCCGTCGATCTTGGCGATCCGTACCTTCAGCAATGGTTGCCGATGGCCTGTCTTGCGACGGGAGTTTTTTCGGCGGCGGAACTTTTGCACGATCAGCTTGGGACCCTTAGCGGGGCCCACAACTTCGGCCGTGACCACTGCTCCTTCGAGCGTTGGTTGGCCAAGTTGCATCCCTTTTTCACCTGAGACAGCTAATACCCGCTCAAAGGTGATCTCTTCGCCTGGTGCCAAGTCTCGGAAATCGATCGTGACTTCCTGCCCTTCCTCAACTTTGTACTGACGTCCACTATCGGCAATAATTGCATACATAATCGCTGGCACCTGTGACTAGCCTGGTAAGTGATTCCTGGTAAACCAATGGAAATAGGAAACCTGATCTGAAACTCATCGTTCTGGCTCTACCATAGCCCATATGAACGCTTGCGTCGAGGGCCGGCAGCTTCAGTTCAACCGAGTTTTTACGGTACTTTGACAGCTTGTCCGGCGCTATCATTGCAATCGATCTCGAGATGTTCGGGATAGACATCGGCGCTGCCGAGAATTTGCACGGTCATACTGCCTGACTCTTCCAAGCCGTTAATCTCCTTACGTTTACGGTTATTCAAGTAGGCAGCCACGTCCTCATGGACCTTGAGCGTCACGCTGACAACTTTTTCGTGCTGGCTGGCCAGCATCACGACACGCACCACTTCGATCGACATACTTTCCGCCGTTTTCACTACACCCCGTCCACTGCAACAGGGGCAATCCTCATAGACGGAGCGTTTCAGGCTGGGACGAATCCGTTGCCGCGTCATTTCAATCAGGCCGAAGGCGCTGGTCCGCAGGATCTTGGTACGAGCACGATCCCGCTTCATGGCATCTCGCAATGCTCGTTCGAGTCCTCTACGGTGTTTTTCCTTGCGCATATCGATGAAGTCATTGACAATCACGCCGCCCAGGTCTCGCAATCTCAATTGGCGAGCAATTTCTCGGGCAGCGGTAAGATTGAGTTGGTAGGCAGTTTCTTCTGCGGAATCATCGGTGCGAAAATTACCGCTGTTGACATCAATTGCTACCAAGGCTTCCGTTGGATCAATCACGATTGATCCTCCGGCCTTAAGTCGCACATCCCGTTTGTGGATCTGATTAATCTCGTTTTCTAGTTCGTACTTATGGTAGAGCGGTTGTTGATCCTGGTAGTGATGCAATCGATTGGCATAACGGGGCATGACCACATGCAGAAACTCTTTAGCCCGCTGATAAGCGTTCTCTTCATCGATATAAATCGCGTCAACATCCGACGAAAAAATATCGCGAATTGTACGAATGATCATATCGCTGTCTTCATAAATCGAACCGGGCGACTCTGTTTTCTTGATGCGTCGCACCAACGCCTTCCACAATCGCACCAGGTAAGCCAAGTCACGGGAAAGCTCTTTCTTGGTTCGATCCTGTCCAGCGGTCCGCACAATAAACCCTAGTCCTTCTGGCGGACTTAATTCTCGCAACGTACCACGCAATTTTCGTCGAACGCTGTCGTCTTCAATCTTCCGTGAGACGCCAACTCGGCCCAGCGAGGGCATCAGTACCAGGTAGCGTCCAGGAACGCTCACGTAAGTGGAAAGAGTAGGTCCCTTGGTCCCGATTCCTTCCTTGATTACCTGCACAACGACTTCGTCGCCACGACGAAAAATCTCCTGGATGGGCGGTTTGATTCGTGGTCGTCCCATGCGACGCTGATCTTGCCGACGCCCACGAGACCGTCCTGACTTGTTTTGATCACCGCGATCTTTCCCATTGTCTTCGAACTCCGCTTCCCGGCTAGCGTCCTTCATTTTCTCTGGATCGTATCCTCCTTGTCGAAAGTACTCTGGCTCCACGTCACTGATGTGCAAGAAACCATTTCGACCCACGCCAAAATCGACGAACGCCGCTTGAATACTTGGCTCCAGGTTAACGATCTTTCCTTTGTAAATATTTCCGACACAATTGTCCTGGCTGGCTCGTTCTACGTAGAGTTCTTCAAGCTGGCCGTCCTCGACTATCGCTATCCGGCATTCTTCCGGCTGCGACACATTAATTAGCATTTCTTTTTTCATGGATTCTCTTTTTCTCTATGTTTACTTGGGCTGCATTTTTCACGGTGCGTTTCATCGGCAACACGCTGGCGTGCTGTCGACACGGTTAAGCAACCAACTCTGGCGCTATCTTTTGCAGCTCCCTGGTTAAAAACTGGTTAATTTGTTGGGCATCGTCCATGCACATGGCCTGATCAGCAATTTCTTTACATTGCGATATCGTGACCGACCGGCAAATTTGTTTGACTTCCGGAATCGAACTTGGCGGCACACTAAATCCTCGCAAGCCCATACCCAGCAGCAAGGGTATGTAGGTCGGCATGCCACTCATTTGTCCACAAACGCTCGCCGGGACCTGGGCATCATTAGCCGCCTGGATCGAGCGCTCGATCAAGCGGAGCACACCCGGATCGCTGGCCTGGTAAAGTTCGGCTACATCTTTATTGCTACGATCGACCGCCAGGGCATATTGAATCAGATCATTGGTTCCGATGCTGACAAAATCAACTTCGTCCAACAACCGATCGATTACCATTACTGCCGACGGTACTTCAATCATCACGCCAACGGGCAAGTCCGAATCGTAGTCGATCCCCTCCTGCCGCAAGTCGTGCATTACCTCATCCAGGATGGTTCGGGCCTGCCGCAGCTGTTCGAGTGTCGCGACCAGTGGAAACATGACTTGTACTGGCCCCAGCGTGCTGGCCCGTAAAATGGCACGCAATTGAACGCGAAACAAAGGCAGGTTCTGGAGGGCAAGCCGAATGCTGCGCAAACCGAGGAACGGGTTGCGTTCTTCTTCGCCACGCGGGATTTGCCCCATCTTGTCGGCACCCAAATCCAAGGTCCGAATGACAACAGGCCGTTGTTTCATGCTTCTTACTACGTGGGCATAGGCCTGATAATGCTCCTCCTCCGTCGGCTCCCTGTTAGAAGCGAGGTAGAGAAACTCCGTCCGATAGAGACCAATGCCATCAGCACCGCGTCGCAAAGATGCCTGAACTTCATGCGGAAACTCAATATTTGCTGCCAGGTGAACTGGCTCCTGGTCGATCGTCTCTGCCGGCAATTCGCACAATTCAGCCAGTTGCATTTCCCGCGTGCGATGAATTTCCACCTCCTGCTGATACCGTTGCAACGTCTCCTCGTCCGGATCGACGGTAACTGTTCCATGGTCACCATCAATGATCACCAGATCTCCACCGGAAAGGTCGGTCAGGAAAGATCCTATTCCCACTACGGCTGGAATCTCCAGGCCCTGGGCCAGGATGGCGCTGTGGCCACCCGGACCACCTGTTTCGGTTGAAAATGCCAGCACGTACCGCGGATCAAGGCTAGCCACTTCGCTAGGTGTAAGAGCATGAGCCAACACGACCGTTGGAGTCTTAAGATGAGAAAGTTCTTCGCGGCGATGGCCAAGCAACTTGGCAAGCAGACTTTTTTCGATGTCAAAAATATCCTGGGCACGTTCGACCAGGGTGTCACTTTCCAGTTCATGAAACACTTTTGCGTAACGCCGGAGCGTCGTGCTCACCGCGTACTCTGGAGAATGCTGGTGTTGACGGATCAATTTTTCCAGTTGCTGCCGCAACTGTTGGTCCCGCAGCATTTGCAAATGTGCCGAGAAGATGGCACCGTACTGTTCCCCTAACTGCTCGGTTACCACATCACGATTGCGGGCAATTTCGTCGGCAACTTCTTCCATGGCCACGTTGAGACGGCGCAATTCATCGTTGACAGCATCATCGACGACAAACCGGCGAGGAATTCGAAATCCCTCGTGGTCCATGATCATCGCTTCACCCATGGCAACGCCTGGCGAAGCGGCTATTCCGCGGTATATCTGCATGGCATGGTCCCACCGCGTGCTGAACTGGAATCGCTGGCCTACCTTACGGAGGGCGCGATCAACCAGCATTTCAACACGTCAGTAGTACTTATTTTAATTGGCTTAGTAGCGACAGCGGACACACGTCTTAACTCAAACGGTTTCGCTGCCTCCTTGATGTTCACTTGCTTGTTCGGTTGCGGACTCGTCGATGAATTCCTGTTCAAAAAGTTCGGCTAGCGCCTGCACGGCAGCAGCCGAATCAGAACCTTCTGCTTGAATCACGAGCTCCGTCCCCTGGACGGCGGCCAGTGTCAAGATCGACAGGATACTCTTTCCATCTACAAGTTCCCCATTCTTGTTTACTTCCACACGGGCTGCGAATTGCGAAGCGGTCTTAACGAACAAATCAGCTGGGCGCGCATGCAATCCTTGCGGATTGCTAACAATAACTCGCCGTGTTGCTGTCGTTTGTGACATTCTCGTTACCCGTAACTGACCGCGATCTCGACTACTGTGAGAGACCCACCACCCCTGTTTGGTTCAGTGCATCTGGCCCAGCAGGCCAACACGGTCAAAACTACTTCAAGAAACAAATTGATTGTTGTCCGCTTCCTCAAGCAACTGCTGGATATCTTCCACCGTTTTGGATTGCTTGAGAAATTTACAAAAGGTGTCATCACGAAGTTGTCGCGAGATATTTTCCAGAGCTCGCAAATGATCCCCTGGGCGATCCAGGGGTGACACCAACAGGAAAAACAGCTGTACTTTTTCTCCATCCAGGCTATTGAAATCAACTCCCTCTGGACTTACTCCCACCGTTCCGATGAGACGCTCAACACTAGGATGCTTTGTATGCGGTACGGCAATCCCTTTCCCAATCCCCGTACTGCCTAAATCTTCACGCTTTAAAACCGCTGCGGTAATGCTTTCTCGATCATCCGCCTTAATTTCATTAGCGTCGACAAGCGCTTCAACCATCTCGTTAATCACTGAATCTTTCTCTACGGCCTGTAGCTCCGGCCGAATCGCCTTGATGCTAACGAACTCCAGAAATTTCATTCCAACACCTTTTTTCTCTGATCACTCAAGTTAAAGAATATCTTATGCGCGACTCTAGCCAGTTTTCTCTAACTCACCATCAATCGTTCATAAACTATCAATCAAATTATTCATCTGTCGAACTGGACCAAGCCATCTGTCCCAATGCTGGTGAGCGATGATCCGCGTTCGTTTTTGTTTGTGCTTGCGTAATTGTTGTTCCAGCTTGTGCTGAACCTTGTCGACTGCTGAAATCACACTGTTCGCTTCAACAACAGACAACAAGTCTCCTACCTGCTCTAACGAAACTTGTACCTCCACGGAAGGAACGCCTGGCTGTTCTAAATCAATAATCACATCAATCTCAGTAATACGATCACTGAAACGCGTCAGCCTCTGTAGCTTGGTTTGAATCTGCTCCTAAATGAAAGGATTCAACCGTCCATGCCGTACCGAGACAATGACTTGCATTCGCTTTCCCTCCTGTTAGCGATTGCCGCAGCGGGCCAGTCAGCAGTTGACCGATAACAGAAACAACCTATATCCACTGAGCAGTGAAACATAGGTTTTACTTCGCTACGGAGCCAAAACTGGCATGCCTCTAGTTTACCGTTTTGGCGAGATCGAGGAAAGGGTCCCGCTTTGGACACCCAGGATCAGAGCAAGTAAAACAGCGGCTTAAAAACAGGCTACAGCCGCTGTTTCTCGGCAATCTCGCCCCCCCTCTTCATCCCTGCTGGCGAATTGGCTAGCGATTCGATGATTCGAAACGCCCGTTCCAAGGAGTTGAGTCCTGGACTGGAACAATTGAGCCTTCTTCTAGCAACCGCGTCCAGCCTCGAATGGCAGTCGCCTGCTGACTAATCGGCTTCTCCGGAAAAAATAGCTGCGTCTTGCCAGTAATCCGCTTTAGATTTAAGAACGCCAGCACACGCGTATCGATGGCCTCA
>CAZXJC010000226.1:0-7176 GCA_964640885.1 uncultured Pirellulaceae bacterium
ATGGAAAGCACGTTCTATTTTCTCTGCACGGTGGACGGAAAAAGCTCTTCTAGGGTATATCGGCCTAGACCCATTGGCAATGTGAGCCTGTGTCTCTTTTCGCTGTCAGGTCGTTTTGTCTGACGGATAAAATACGGCCAGCCAGATGGTCGGTTCGTCGGTGTCGGTCCACTCGACTCGGTGACGCTGGTGCGCGGGTATGTTGAGAAAGTCGCCGGGTCCCATTTCCCGTGTTTGCTCGTCATTTTCCAGGCGTAATCGTGCCCGGCCCCGCAGTACGATCACCCATTCGTTTTCCTCCTGGTCGTACCATTCACCGGGTGCCGTGACTTGTCCCTGCGAAACGATTCGTTCGATGCGAATCCCCGGGTTTTCTACCAGGGGGTCGATCAGTTCCGCGGAGATTTCTATGGGGAGATTGGAGAACAGGTTGTTCATGAAACAGCTCTTTTCTGTTGTCGAATAATTTACCGAAAGTTTTCTCGGAGAGTTAATGTCTTTGTGAATGACCACTACGATACAACATCGTAGCAATTCACTTGATTCTACGGTTGCAATTCCCTTACACTCAGCCCTGAAAAGAAGGTAAACTTGAGTATCTGCCAGTTTTCAAAAGAACAAGAGCCGAGCTATGAGTAGACCACGAACTAATCAACGTTCTGCCGCTGCCGATCTCCACGGTGCCGTCCAGGTGCCGATGAATCGCCGCAGCATGCTGGTTGCCAGCGGTCTTTCTTTTTGCGGAATGAGTTTGCCAGAACTCGTTTCCAGGAGAGCCATTGCCGCGCCATCGAGTGCGACGGGCAAGGCCAAGTCGACTATTTTGATTTGGCTCAGTGGGGGAGCATCCCACATCGACACCTGGGATATGAAACCGGATGCCCCAGCCAACATTCGTGGTCCCTTTAAGCCGATCGAAACCTCGGCACCTGGGATCCAATTGTGTGAGCATCTGCCAAAACTTGCCAAACTGGCCCACCACCTGGCTATTGTTCGTTCCGTGGGACATTTTCGTCGCGGCACGGGGGACCACCATGCTGGTTACTACTACAACCTGACTGGTCATCGACCGGATCCGAGTTTTCCACAACTGCTCAACGCTCGCAAACCAAGACCGACGGACTGGCCAGCCATTGGTACGGTGGTTGGTTTGAAGTCGCCGGCGCACCCCTACCTGCCACAATCGATCACGTTACCCTCCAAACCGGGAGCTCCGCAGTACACGCGTCCTGGCCAGTTTGCTGCTCGCCTGGGAACACAGCATGATCCACTTTACGTGATGGTCGACCAGGAAGACCCAATGAAGTTTGCTGCTCCGGCAATTGAACTCAAGAAGGATATCTCCGTCGATCGTCTCGTTTCCCGTCGGCAGTTGCTGGATGATTTCAACCAGGCGGAGCGATCCTTTGACGAGTTTGCTAACGTCGATTCGTTACGCACCTTTCAGGATAAAGCTTTTTCATTGCTCCGTTCCAGCCAGGGTAAGAATGCCTTTGACCTCTCCGGGGAATCGGAGTCGGTGATCGAGCGTTATGGAAAAACGCATAACGGGATGAGCATGTTGATGGCCCGGCGACTGGTTGAGGCGGGAGTTCCGTTTGTCAGTGTTTTCTGGAAAGGAAACAAGAAACTGGCCGAGGCCAAGAAATGTAAGAGTGGCGGCGGTTGGGATACGCATGGCAATAACTTCGGTTGCCTGAAGGAAGTCCTGTTACCAGAACTGGATCAGTCGTTTGGAGCCTTGCTTGAGGACCTCGCGGACCGCGGTCTGCTTGATGAGACCCTGGTCATGGTTAACAGCGAAATGGGGCGCAAACCTAAGATTGGCGATCCACGCAGTGGTGGTGAAAAAGGCCAGGGGCGTGACCACTGGACCCATGCTCAGTCAGTCTTGTTCGCCGGTGGTGGGATTCGTGGCGGCCAGGCTTATGGAACTTCCGATCGGCATGCGGCCTATCCGGCTGATCTGCCGATTGCCCCGGAAGATATTGCCAAAACGGTCTATCATGCGATGGGCATTGATGACCTGACCGTCTTCGATAAGGGAGGCCGCCCCTACAACCTGATGGAAGAGGGCCGGCCGATCACCAAGCTCTTCTAGCTTGGACTGGTCCACCAGCTTTTTTCTTTGTGAGCCGGTAAATTCTTTCTTTTTGGTTGCCAGTGTGTCAGAATACGGCTGTTCTGCTGACAGCTTAAGTTACTTATTTTTCAGCCAATGAAGGAACGCATCATGCGACAAGGCAATACCATCCGACGCTGGGCTCAACTCAACACCATGGCTCTCGCCAGTCTGCTTTTGCTGACTGGCCTGGCACGATCCGAAGATTGGCCCATGTGGCGGCACGACGCTGGTCGCAGCAGTGCCACCAGTGAACAATTGCCCGCCAGCTTGTCGCTGCAGTGGACACGCCAGGTGGTTGCGTCCCGCATGGCCTGGCCCGAGGACCCGCGCATTCATTTCGATGCCACCGTGGAACCGGTTTACGCCCAGGGCTTGGTTTTTGTTCCTTCGGCAACAACTGACTCGGTGACGGCGCTTGATGCGACCACCGGCAGCGTACGTTGGAAGTTTTTTACCGATGGTCCGGTTCGCTTTGCTCCAGTGGTTGCGCACGGGCAGGTTTACCTGGGTGCGGACGATGGATTTATTTACTGCCTTGATGCAGCTACCGGAAAACTACATTGGCGACAGGCGGCTCGACCGTCAAACCGCCAGGCGATCGGTAGTGAACGAGTGATTTCCGTCTGGCCAGTTCGAGGCGGTCCCGTACTGGTTGACGACAAGATTTATTTCACGGCTGGTGTTTGGCCCTTTGAAGGTGTCTTGCTCTACGACTTTAACGTAACACCCAACCAACAACGGGCGCCTGTCTTCCGTTCCAAGACACTTACCTCCCTGACACCCCAGGGTTATGTGGCCAGTTCAGCTGGCCGTCTTTATGTTCCCTGCGGCCGTGCGCTGACTGCCTGTTTTGATATCAAGACCGGCCAGCCAGTTCCCCTGAGCTACGATTCGAGGGGTAAGACCGATTATCATGTCACAGCTGTGGGAGAGTTTATTTTCCATGGTGACCGCATTTACCATGTTGCGGATAAGCGTCTTCTCCAGACAACGGTCCATCGACCCGTGACCGGACCGGAGGCCGTGGCTGGTACGCTTAGCAGTGATCTCGTTGGTCTTAATGTGAAGAAGCCGACACTGTTAGACGTGGTCGATCGTAAGGGAAAGACTCAAAAGGTACCCGTGTTGCCGTTGAGCTGGCGGATGAAGCGAGCAGAGCTGGCCAAGACAGTCGGCGAATCCTCGAGTGACTGGAAGATTCACCTGCAAGCAGGCAGTCGTTTCTACGGACATATGGGCAAGCAGATCTTTGCCATTGAACCGAGCAAGACCGACGAAACGGCCAAGGTTAGCTGGCACATTGAGATTGATTCACCGGCACGCACGATGATTGCTGGTGATGGACGATTGATCGTAGTTTCCGAATCGAGCAAGCTCTATTGCTTTGCCGCAGGAAGTGCGCAGGTTCAGAATCATTCATTGGAAAAGAAGCCGCTGGCCAAGGCCGCTGCAGCGAGTCGCTGGGCAAAGTTGGCACAACAAATCGTCACGGAAAATAGTGACTTGCAGGCTTACTGCCTCGTTCCCGGTATTGGCAGTGGACAGTTGATTGACCAGTTGTTGCAGCAGACCGAGTTGCACCTGGTTGTTATTGATCCGAGTGCTGAAAAGGTTAACGCCCTGCGTCGTCGCGCGGATGCGGCTGGTTTGTACGGTCAGCGACTGGTCGCCCGAGTTGGCAATGCTGGTACCGCCCAGTTGCCCGCTTATTTTGCTGGTGTTATTGCCTCGGAGGAATCCTGGCAGGCGAACGTGGGGTCGCTTTACCGTTCCCTGCGACCCTATGGAGGCAACGCCTACCTGGTGCAGGATGATGCATCGTTTCAACAGGTTAGTCGGATCGTTGAAGCGGGTGGGCTTTCAAAGGCCAAGTTGAAACGGGCCAATACCATTACTACCATCACACGCTTCGGTGCCCTGGCCGGTTCAGCCAACTGGACGCACGAGTATGGGGATGCCGCTAACTCACTTACTTCCAGTGATGAACTGGTGAAGGCGCCGCTGGGAGTCCAGTGGTTTGGGGGACCTGCTGCTGCCGGCGAGTTGTTCTACAACCGGCACTATTGGGCGCCGAGCTTGGAAGTGATCGACGGTCGGATGTTCTTGGAAGGTCCCGAGGTGTTTGCTGCCATCGATGTTTATACAGGTCGAATTCTTTGGAAGAAAAAGCTTGCCGAGGGGACGGTACAGGTAAACAAATCCCTCAAGTTTCGCGAGGCGAGTCCTGGCCGCAGGGGGAATTTCTTTGAGAGAGTCAAAGTGGGTCTGAATTTTGTAGTGGCCAATGACTACCTCTACATGTCTGATGGTAGAACGTGTGATTTGCTTAACCCGGTTACGGGCAAGCTTGTCAAACAGATCAAGTTACCCTCTCCGGATCAACGCTGGGGACGGATGCGGATTGTCAACGATTTGCTGGTTGCCACCATCTGGGAAAAGAAAGATGGCGTTGATACGCCGGTCGCCATCGGTGCCTTTGATCGCGAAAGTGGCGATCCCTACTGGCGGCATGACGCCAAGGTGAGTTGTCCACTGGCGGCCATTGGTAAAGACAAGGTCTATTATTTCGATGGTGCTTTGAGCCAGTTGTACGATGACTGGAAACGAAAGGGCCTGGTCCCGGAAGCTTCCAAGTACAAGGTCTTGAAGGCGGTTGACCTGCGCACAGGTAAGCAGCTTTGGGAACAGGATACCAGCCAGATTGTTACTTGGGTCGGTTTCTCTGAGCATACGGATGTGCTCGTCAGCTCCAATAAGAAGGGGATCGAGGCACGGTCAGCGACAAGCGGTAAACTGCTCTGGCAGAAAACGGCCGAAGGAAAGGGTTTTGCCGGCCACCCGGAGAATCTTTGGGATCGCGTGATCCTCTGGCAGGATCGGATCATTGATCAGCGAGGTCCCGGACTTTCCTATGACCTCAAGACAGGTGAGTCGATTAAGCAAAAACACCCGATCACCGGAGAAGAGATTTCCTGGCAGTTCACCAAGACAGGCCACCATTGTAATTACGCTATTGCCTCACCACACCTGATGACTTTTCGAGCAGCAACGGCCGGTTTCCTGGACATGGAGTCCGGTACGACGGGGCGGCTGGAAGGTTTTCGTAGTGGTTGTCGAAATAGCCTGATTCCGGCCAACGGAATTCTCAATGCACCGAACTTTGCTCACGGTTGCAGCTGCAGCTATAACCTCTTCACCTCGCTGGCACTGGTTCATGTTCCCGATGCGGAACTCTGGACCTACAGTGCTTTTGCTAAGCGAGATGTACCGGTCGACCGCGTGGGCATCAACCTGGGGGCGCCCGGTGATCGACTCGACAAGAGTGGCACGATGTGGCTTGATTATCCGAACGTCGGTGGACCTTCACCGGATGTGACGGTACAGATTTTTCCTCGCACCCCCAAGTACTTTCGCAAACATGCCAGCCAGATCCAGGGAAAGGGCCTGGCCTGGGTAGCTGCCTCTGGTTGCGAAGGGATGGAGAGCTTGATCGTGACAACTTCCAAGACGAAAGGGGATCGCAAGTACAAGGTGCGGCTCTACTTCGCCGAGCCGGAGGCAGTCGAGAAGGGACAACGAGTGTTTGACGTGATCCTGCAGGGCAAGACGGTCCTGGAGAAGTTTGACATTGTCGGCCAGTCCAAGGCAACCGATACCATAGTGATCCGTGAGTTTGATACGGTGGTAACCGATGGTCGCTTGCAGCTTAACCTGAAATCTCATGTCGGGACGTCCCTGCTTTCCGGCATCGAGATCATCGCTCAGTGATGTAAGTTGCTGGGCAGGTACGCTAGACGAAGACAGGCTGAGAAGGGAAAGGTCATGCATAATCCAGATGTCAAACCAGAGATCATTGCCTTGTTGGCTCGGCATCGTCAGAAAGCGACCTACAGAGCGTTGGCTGATCTTACCGGTGGACTTCCACTAGGTGTAATGAATGGGTTCAGTGCGACGCTTAACAACCGCTGGGTGGTTAACGATACAACTTTAATGCCCACCAAATATCCGTCGCATCTCTTGGACGATTATCCGAATCGTGGGGAAGAAGAAAACCTGGTGATCATGGATGGCGATGGATTACGCAATTGGATCCAAGCACAAGATGTAGCGGATTTTTCAGCAATCCAGTTGTGCCTGAACGACGAGCATTGAGCGTTAAGGTTCGTTCTGTTGTTTCGTTGGGAAGCAGTGCCAGTCTGCGGTATTGCCCAGTTTGTCAGCCTACCGTTAGTCATCAGCATGGAGTTCGTAAATGGCAGAGCCTCGTTACCTGACCAAATCACGGTTAAAACTGGGCTACGAATGTCCAACGAAGTTATTTTACACGAAGAAGCGGCACGAATACGCAGATATCAAGAATGACAACGCGTTTCTGCTGGCCCTGGCAGAAGCAGGAAACATTGTAGGCGCATTGGCCACACTTTATTTTCCCGGCGGAATTGAGGTCGAAGAACTCGATTACGAAACGTCCCTTAGCAAAACCCACGAACTGATGCAGCGGGACGAGGTGACGATTTTCGAGGCTGCAGTTCGCTTCAATAACCTCTTTATCCGGATTGATGTGCTGGTCAAGAAGGGTAACCAGCTGGAATTGATCGAAGTCAAATCAAAATCTCTGGACACCCGTCATGGGGATCCCTTCCGTAATCAGAATGGGAGGATCAAGAGTGGCATGGAACCGTACCTGATGGATGTCGGTTTTCAGCGGCATGTACTGACGAGGGCTTTTCCCGAGTGCCAGGTGGATTCCTACCTGATGGGAACTGATCCGCAGGCCTCATGTACAGTTAATGGTTTGTACCAGATGTTTGATGTGGAAATCTCTGAAACGGGGCGTAAGACTGTCAATCCTTGCGAAGCTACTGGCCCGGATACAATTGGCGAGCCGATTCTCACCAAGGTGCAGGTAGACGAACACATTGACCAGTTGGAGAACCAGGAGTTTCATGGGCACTCGTTTGAGGGATTGATCCAGTGGCCTTCCGACCACTATGAGCGAGACGACAAGATCTCGCCAACGTTAGGTAAAAAGTGTAAGGGTTGTGAGTTCC
>CAZXJC010000227.1:0-7528 GCA_964640885.1 uncultured Pirellulaceae bacterium
TATCGCAGCCTACGGACGCACGGCCTACGAGGTCAAAGGGCTCGCTGCCTTATCTGAATTAGATCGCCAGGGCAAGCCTGTCTGGGCACCTTACAGTGACAATGATCGTGCTGAGTATGACAACATCATTTTGCAAAGCGAGCGCGATTGGTACATCGAGGGAGTAACGGATTATCGCATCAAGAACCGCATCACCACCATGAAGTTGTTCTACGACACGTGGGATATGGACCGACTCTACAAACACATCAAAAGCGGCAATTTCGGTGTGAGAAAGTACGTGCCACTTGCTGATGCCGAGATGGCCGTTATCACCGAAACGATCAAGAAACATCGCAAACAAGGTGACCGATACCAGGAAATCATCGACAAGTGCATGGCTGACTGGGACGCAGCATTCAAATTGCAACGAGAAACCGCTGGCGGTCCTCAAGAAACCCTGCTGTCTCAATTAATTGTCGAGTTGTACGCTCAGATTTTTGAACGCAAGCCGACAACTGTGGAACTGGCTGAAAACAAAAGGCAGTTCGAACTCTACATGGACAAACTCGATCGGCAGCAAGCCATCGCTAAACTGATCGAGTCGTTGGTCTTGAGCACCGAATTCGCTTACCGTTATGAGTTTGGACACGGCAAGTCTGACGAGCACGGCCGACAGATGATGTCGCCACGTGATGCAAGTTATGCACTCGCCTACGCGTTAACCGATGCCAGCCCGGACGAAGAGCTGGCAAAGGCCGTGAAAGCAGACCGACTAAGCTCGCGCAAGGACTACGAACGGGAAATCCGGCGGATGCTCCAACGACGAGACCAGTGGACAATCATCGATGAAAGCGTTCAAGCAGCCAACCTCAACGCCAGCACCACGAACCAACCAATCCGTAAGCTACGGTTCTTTCGAGAGTTTTTTGGGTATCCAAAGGCCTTAACGGTCTTCAAAGATGACTCGCGGTTCGGCGCGGGCCGCCATGAGCCAGCAGTCAGCCGCTTGATCGACGAAGCGGATATGTTAGTTGAATACATACTTGAGCAGGACGAAAACATCTTTGAAGAGTTGCTCACGACCGAAAAGTTCTTCATCTACCACTCCGGTGACAACCAAGCAATGACAGCCGGATCGGATCAGCTCAAGCGAGTCTATGAATACTTCGAGAAACTTGATTGGAAAAACTGGGAGCCCGACGACATCACTCCCCATAAGCCTTTCATGCTGACGATCTGGGAATTTCGCAAGGTGCGTGGCGGCGACAACAAGTCGCTACTTACCGCGCTGAAAAGAATGATGCCGGCCCTGGAACTCCATTTCAGCAATGGCCAAACCAGCGGCATGCCCTATATGAAGATGGCCATGGGTTTCTGGCACGGTGGCAATGTGCTTGGCCGGAGTGGCCAACAGATGCGAGGCGAACAGGTTACCTCCTACTGGAACATCGACTGGAGAACATGGGACTATCCAACCGAGCAGCCCGCGAAGATCCCGCATCGCAAGGGCATGCTCTCTCACCCTGCCTGGCTGATTGCCCACGCACAGAACTTGGAGACAGATCCAATCCATCGTGGCAAGTGGATCCGAGAGAAACTGTTGGCCGGGACCATCCCGGACGTACCAATCACCGTCGACGCGGTAATCCCACCCGACCACCACAAGACGCTACGTCAACGAATGGAAGACCGGACCGGCGATAATTACTGCTGGCGATGTCACCAGAAGATGGATCCACTGGGTTTTCCCTTTGAAATCTATGACGACTTCGGACGATTTCGTACCGAGGAAAACCTAGAGCATCCAGACAACCTAATTCTAGCTGCAACCAAAGCGTCTCTCACCTATGGCGCAAAACTCCCCGTGTACAAGACCTTGCCAGTCAACCCACGCGGCGTACTGCAAGGAACCGAGGACGCAACGCTCGATGGCGATGTCAAAGCTGCCTTTGACCTGATCGAACGCCTGGCACAATCGACAAAGGTTCGCCAGTCGCTCATCCGCCATGCCTTCCGCTACTTCCTGGGCCGCAACGAAACACTTTCAGATTCTAAGACCCTGATGGACGCCGACAGGGCATACCTTGAGAATAACGGCAGTTTCGACGAAGTAATTATTACCTTGCTAACCTCCGACTCCTTCATCTACCGCAAGCATCACACCAAGGAATAAACCATGTTGATAAAACGACGGGAAATCTTAAAAACGACTGCCCTCGGTGCCTCAAGCCTGTCATTCACTCCTTCATTCAACCACCTAATAGGGGCCAAAGCCCATGCCGTCGCATCAGGTACGAGTGCCCCTCCACACCGCTTCATCTTTATTCGCAAGTCCAACGGCAACCTTACGAATCAATTTGGGCTACCTTCATTTTCTGCTCAAGAACTCAAAAAGCACAAAGAAAAAGAAGCTTTTGAAGTAGACCTGGCAAAACACGAACTGCCCGACTGGCTGAAAGGGATCGACCGATACAAAGAACACATGACCATCCTGCACGGCATCTCGATGTCTGTTAGCGGTGGCGGACACTACTCGTATTCTGGTTGCATGGGCGCGTACAAAGCTGGTCGCGACATCCTCAACAACATCAAGTGGGCGACCGTCGACTTCGAATTAGCAAAGCTTTTCCCATCTCCGTTCGGTCATGTCGAAATGTCCTTGGCCGTTCCACACGGACGTGATCACCGAACCGGCATCGTCTCAGGCTATTCCGCTCCGGCAGCCAAGCAGCGCAACTACTGCTACGCCGACCCAATGACCGCTTACCAGGAACTGTTCAAGTCAGTTACCAATACCGACGAGGCAACCTCTAGCACAGCGCTCTTGGACTACCTGCACGAACAGGAAACTCGCCGACTAAAAGGACTCGACGGTAATGAACGCCGTAAGATCAGTAACCAAGTCGAATCACTCCAGTCGATTCGCGACCGCGACACAAAGGTCATGGCCCTGAGCGAAAAAATTAAGCAACACTTGCCAAAGATCGATGCAATCCACGCTAACGGAGGTGAGGATGCAACGCTGCCGCAAAAGCAAGCCGCCTTTACCGATATCATCGTTGGAGCACTGGCGTCAGGCCTGACCAACGTCGTCACGTACACCATCGACGACCTGGGAACCGACATCACTTCCCTGCCCGAGAACAGGCAAAAAACCAGCATCCACCAGATTGGACATAGTGGCCAAATTGCCGGTGCAGCATCGATGAGAAATGCCATCAAGACCCACCACATGAAGCAGGTCGATACCCTCGTTACCAAGCTCAAAGCCATTCCCGAAGCGGGCGGCTCATTGTTCGACAACACGACGATCATTTACATGCCGGAAACCGGTGCAGGCCATCACGGCCCGGACACGGAAGCCCCCATGGTCATCATGACCGGCAAAAACTCGAAGCTCGACATTACAGGCCGATATATCCGCCTGCCATTCCACGGCACCGAAGGACACAAGACCCTGAGCAATTGGTACACAACCCTGCTCAATGCTTATGGCAACCCAATCGAGCACTATGGCGATCTGGATCTGACCATGCAACGCAATCGCTTAGAGCAGACGGGAGCGATTCAGCGGTTCCTGGGTTGAGCTTTGTCCTGCTAGGCTTAGATTTACCGCGCGTTTCTCGTCAACAACCTGTAGCGACTGGAGCCGCACCAAGACGCTTCAGCGCCCTAAAAGGACGCAGGCACCAAGCGACTACTGTGTAACGGCAGTTCCAGGTGTCTGGGAATGCGCCTGCTGTGGGAAGTCGAAGGTCAAGACGAGCGAGTCCGTTCCCGTGTTCTCGATTTCCACACCACCACTAGCGAGTGCGGCCTGGGTGATAAACCCAATCTCGGGATAAATCTCGCCCAGCTTCATATCCTGGTGATATTGCACTTCGAGCTTGCCAACTCGCCCGCTTCCGCCATTCGTATGGAACAGTGCAGGACTCTCCGGGCAAAAATTCGTTTTGCCGCCAGGCTGTACCGTGAGTCGGAGAATTGAGCACTTCTGGTCGCCGAGGAAATCACCGTAAACAATCCACTTTGCGTCTACTCCATCACCCGCGAATTCGTCGGCGGTAATTGCCGGACGCGAGTTTTTCTGGACGAAGTCCGGGTCCTGGTTCGCTTCGAAGTCAAACTTTTCAACCAGGTACTCCCAATCTTCGTGCTTGTCCTTCGGATAGTCCTCTTCCCTGCAGGCGTAAAACGCATCCGCTGCTCCGATACGCCCATCAAGGGTAAGATCCTCAGCGAGAAAGTGCTCGTCCATCGTCACGTGCAGTTCGTGCGTGCAAAGATCCGTCGGCGAGTGAAGCACACCGTTCGGCATCACGAAGCCATTATCAAGTTGCATCATCACATGCGGCGACAAATGCCGAACCCCGTTATACTCGCCCTGCCCGAAACGTTTCATGCAAGCAAGAAACTGCTCCTTGGTCACGAACGGGTACAGTCCCATTGCTGTGGTATGATAATGCGACGCGCTGACTCCGGGATTGTCGAAAGAGTTGATGTCATAGACTTCCCACTTTGACCAGTGAAGATGATGTGGAATCGGGTTGAGATTGTCGAACTTCTTTGACACAATCGGCCAAGTCGGCTCGCCGAACAGCGATTTCGCAAAGGCCGTCATCTTCTCACCCATGACAGCTTCTGGATTGGCGACGATCAAATCCTGCAATGAGATGACTTGCCCATTCGGAGTAAGGACGTGCGATTCACCTTCGCGAAATGGTGCCTTATTCGTACGTGTGTCTATAACTCCTGTCACGATGGGAACGGTGCAACACATCCAGAGTTCATCGAGCCCTGTACCGTTCATGTAGTCTGGATAATATGATTGCGCATCGAGACGAAGGCGTTTACCTGGCGTACAAAATGTCCGTCCAGCGTACCGGTGCATTAGTTGCAAGACGCCGTCGTTCTGGTTCATGCAGTCATCCAGAATCGAATCCGATCCTCCACCAGTCCCGTCGATCACATCCTGCTGGGGGTACTCATGCAATTTATCGGCGAGAATTGAAGTCGAAGCAGCCATAGGTCATGCACCTCAATGAGTCAAAAAGCGTGTTATCTCCAAATATTTGGAGTGCTGATAGAAATTTCTGATTTGCTTAAACACGACGCAATGGCCAAAAATCAGCCACCAGCGAAAATGTACTAAGTAACGATAAAAAGAAAAACCCGCTTGTTTCCAGATTCCGTTTACAGGTCAGCTGTTGAGACTAGGACACGGTTCCATTTCCCTAAGCTTGGACAAAACTGGAACGACGGTCATGCTAACAATTCAGCGATGGGACGTGCATTCCCGTCAATAAAGGGTATGGGGCGGCGGTCCTGGCCAATATATTCGGCCCGAGGAGAAATCCCCAATAGCTGAAGAATCGTTGCTGCAACCTCCGGTGGCGTAATCGGACGGTCAGCCACTTCGCTTCCGATTGCATCCGACGCCCCAATAATCTGCCCTTTGCGAACGCCACCACCGGTCATCGCGATACTAAAGACCTGCGGCCAATGATCTCGTCCCTTATCAGCATTGATTCTTGGCGTACGGCCAAACTCGGTCATCCAGATCACCAGGGTTTCGTCGAGTAAACCTCGTTCTTCCAGATCATCGACCAGGGCACAAAAAGCACGATCGGTTCTGGGCAAACGGCTGGTGAGGGCGGGGAAAACATTCGAATGATGATCCCAACCGGACTGACCAACGGTGACGAAACGGACGCCGGCTTCGATGAGACGACGTGCAATAAGAAAATAAGACGAAGCTTTGTCGCTGGTGTTATAACGATCGCGAACCTTTTGTGGTTCCTTGTCAATTTTGAACGCATCAGCCGCTGCGTTTGAGCGCAGCAGATCAACGGCCTGTTCGGTATACCGATCGACCATTTTAAAGTCGTCAAGTTCCGCCAGCCCTGTCGGCAAGGAAGCATTGAATTGCGTTAGTAGCGACGTGCGGTGTCGCAAGCGCTCCGCGACGACACGACTGGTTTCGAACGTATCCCAGTCATAACTGTAATAAGGCCCGACATCTCGCGGCAAAAACCCGGTCGCATAAAGCCCCTCTCGACTCGTAAAGGTCCCGCGGTCTTCGAGTACGACGTAAGGCGGTATCTTCGCTGGCGTTCCAAGTTCGTGAACAACGATGGAAGCGAGATCCGGATGATCTGTTGGTTTGCGACCTGCCGACACGGGTTGCCGCAACGTGATCATCTGACGTGTACCACGGTAATGGCCCGACTCACGATGCGTCAACGATCGCAGCACGGTCAAGTGATCCATTCGCCGAGCCATCTCCGGCAGATGTTCACACACATGTACACCGGGCAAGCGAGTTGCAATTGGCTGAAATGGTCCACGGATTTCCGTCGCCGCATCGGGTTTCATATCAAACGTGTCATGGTGTGACACACCGCCCTGCAACCAGACAAGGATTACCGACTTTGCCTTGGGCGCATGAGCGGATCCGGCTGCAGATGCCTGGCCACGCAGCAGATCAGCGAGACCTATTCCAAGTCCCGGAATGGCACCAACCTGCAGGAACCCACGACGCGAGAGTGCACTGGGTGATTGCGATGAGCAGGCGTGTGTAAAGCGATTGGTTACAGGCATGGATCGTTTGGGGTGCTCGGGTTTACCACTTAGTCTACGATAACATCGGCATGGTTTAAAGCACAATCAAACACGGGCGATCAGGTTTGGACTCTCTGGCAAGCCTTCGCAGCAGAGGACTGCACCCACTCCCAGGAGAAAACCAAGGGTCACAAAAAGCCAATAAAAAAGGCCACTTGCACGTTCCTGCACCTGGGTGCAGTCCAGTACAAATGGCCTCAGCTCCCCGTGCTTGATACGTTTCGAACTTTTCTCCGTTCACCGACGCTGGATTTTCGTCTGCAATTTCAGGCGTTTCAGGACGGTGCGAGTGCTGCATGAGCGTATCAGGTGTTGAGAAATCCCCCCCAAAATGCTCCGGTGAAATTTCACCGAGAAATCTCTTTCCGGGCAAACTTTTTTGACATTTCCGTGCGGACCAAAAACTCTCGTTTTTTGCAGTGAATACTGCACTCCGCCGGGTCTGTTACAGAGGGAAATCACGAACAAAAGCACGCGTTCGGTGAAATTTCGTCAGTCGGTCTATAGAGGCCCGACAACTCGAATGAATCGAACAGCCACCTTGAGTGGCGGCCCTCGCAGAGCTTCATGTCGGGCGGTCTGCGGGGGCGTTTTTATGCGTGCTCATGAATCGCCCGACAGATCCAAAATCCGTGTGACGTGATCTCGTGGTATGAGCATGCACCTGATCTCTGTTAGAATAGTGGGATGGTTACGTAGTGGATTTCGCTAGAAATGCCCATGCGGCGAACCTGATCATCCAGGAATTCTGGCGAATTCCACTACGACTCGCTCCTTGATTGTGGGCCCCAACGACTTCGCTTCTGCCAATATAGGAAACTCGATATGCCACATTTTCTTTCCCAAAACTGGCTGCTTGATCGCCGGCATCTGCTGCGGGGATTGGGCGTTTCACTAGCCCTGCCTCTGCTGGATTGCATGAAGC
>CAZXJC010000228.1:0-4066 GCA_964640885.1 uncultured Pirellulaceae bacterium
TGAGGTTGGAGTTGCTGGTTTAGCCCCAGGTCAATATTGGTGCCTCGCTGTCGTTCCAGTTCCTGAACCTGGTGATTGGCCAGCATGCCGAAGGTGTATTCATTTTGAACGATGCCGTCGACGCGGCGGACGGCGGCAAACCGTGGTGCGTAGACCGCCACGCGGTTACTCGGTTGGATAATAAGATCACCATCGAGCGTATCGAAGTGCACCACGGTGTCTTCTTCGTCCAGGCCATGTACGCTCCAGTCCTGGGCAACGTTGACTTGTCGAGCACGGTCGCCACCATCGATAACCCATTCATCGGCGGGCCAGGGGCGAGGAAGTCCGGGGGGTGCCCAGGGATGAGTTGGACTGCCAGGAGAGGTCACCGGCGATGCGGTGGGATGAGCTGGGTGTCCCGACCAGGCACTTGGTGGTAGTCCGTGGGGCACCATGGCGGGTGGTACGGGGGGAGCCGGTTGTGGCAAAGTGGCTTGGGGCGGGGTGGCGGCTGGTGCCTGGTAGGCTGCTGCTGCGACTGGTGGCGTTTTGTTAGCAGCCGGCTGCTGAACGGCACTTTTCACCGGGGCGGTGCTGTTGCCGGGCCACAGGGTGAGCGGGTCGAGGCTCCGACAGGAGCAGCAGAGTACCGACATCAATCCGATCGCGATCCATCGCCAGTTTGGTGACTGGGCGTGGCGGCGGAGTGAGGGTTGAGGTCGGCAGGTCATGGGTTGTCCGGTGGTTTAAGGCTATCGTTGTAAGGGTGGTGCCGGGAAAGTGTAAAGCCGCGGTACGCGCGAATTTCGAATGGTCGCGGGATCCGGGTGAAAGGTGGTTTGCTTGACGGTCGTGACGCCCGGCAATTGTAGCGGTGGCGAGTTGAACAGAAAGGATCCCGTGGTCCGATCCAGTCGAGGTACGCGCGATCCTAATCGCAAAATAGCCATCGGTCGTCCTAACTGGTCGGCCGTGTGAAGCGGGTCTTCGCTGCTACCAACGTCAAAATAACGCTGAACGTTAGGGTTTGCGACGGCCGGTACGGCAGCTCGCGGATCTTCCAGGTAAATGACCCGAGTTACGTAACGGCCTTGCAGGGCGAATTCCATATCCCGGGTGGTGAGGTGAATGGGGATGGGGAATTTCCAGGCCAGGCCTTGCGGAGGATAAAGACGATTGATGATTTCAACTGACGGGTAGACTTCAAAGCCGGCCTTGAGCGGGATATTGGAGACCCGCAGTCGATAGACTTGTCCGATCAAGAGACCCGCTTTGACCACCGGTGCGGGTCCCTGGAATTTACCATCCTTGGCCACGCTGACCTGCATCCCATCAAGTGCTTTGAATTCTACTGGCTGGTAATAACCGGGTAGTGGACCGCCGCGTCGCAGCTGGCTGCGGCCGACCGTGCCGGGAGGATCGAGGATGGAATGCTGGAAATGCCGTGGTCCTCCCTGGGCGAGCAGGGAACTGGTCATGAGTATGACCAGCACGGTTGCCAGTTGTCCTTTGAGGATCCAGGTACCCATCATGCGTTTTGACCGTTGGTTCGCTTTTCGACCGTTTTCACTGCTCACTGGCTTGGTTTCACCAGGACAGTGTCACTTGCTTGTTTGCGCCCCTGCTCGTTACGCATGGGACCCTTCGACGACGGTCATCGGACGGCCGTGAATTTCTCCCAGCTTGAATCGTTGCTGATGACTAGAATACTCGTTGTTTCCGGTCAGCAGCTGGTCGCCCAAACGGCATTCCGGGAGCAATGTTTTGTTCTCGGATGAAGACACGAGTGGGCGGTGCGGGATAACTGTAGCCGGGGACCTGACGCACATGCGTGTTGAGCGTACTGGTCGGTTCTGGCATGTTGACCCGCGTATGATTTCGAATGACATGTTTCTGCAGTCCAGCCGGTCCACCGAGTGGAATATGTGGTGGTCCGGGCAGTCCGATCGGCGTGCCACTCATCGGCATGCCGTATTGAGGTGTTGTGTAGCCAGCCACGTACGCCGGGACACCCGGGGTTGGCATGGCACCCATGTTGGGCAGGTTTAAGGTGGCGGGAGTTACCGCGCCGGCAGCTTCCTGGTTACCGGGCATTTCAATATGCTTGTTACCCATGCGAACGATGGCCATGATCGAACCGCGACGATCTGCTTCAACGATTGGGTCCATACCCGGATCGAGACGCGTGCTGACGAGTGTTTCGACACCTGCCAGGGCTAGTTCCTGGAATTCGGGATCGGGTAGATAGATCACCTTGGTGACAAAGTTACCCGTTAATACCTGGCCAAAATCTTCTGCCGTAAACTGGATCGGAATGGCATTGTGAGCCAAGTAGGCAGCGGTCCGTGGCGTGGTGGGACCAATTTCCAGGGTCGGGTAAAGCTCTTCTGCTTCATGACCGGCAATATGAGTTAACTTGAGGCGATAAATACCACCTTGAGGGAAGTTGTAACGGGCGGGGACCACCAAGGGAACTTCGTGGAACTGGGCACGTCCCGTTTCCCAGTGGATGTGCATCGCTTCCGGACGGGCAAATTGCAGCTGAACCGTTGGTTGGGGTGCGACACTTACCATCGGAGCTCCAGCGGCGCCTGGCATTGGTGCCTGAGCATCAGCCGGAATCACGGCCGAGACCGGACCCATCACGCCTGTCCGGGACCTCCGACTCCAGGACCCGCCTCTAACAACTGTTGAGCCGGTGGCAGGTTGTGAGTGCTTGTCGCACATCCTTGTGCCAATAGTGCTAGTAGTGTCAAAACCGTACACAGGTTTCTGCATCTGTTCATGAGTCTATCCCCTACGCGTCGTGACGCTGTAAACGTTTGCCCGTTTCGACCGGTGCAATACGATAGTCCTTACTGTGAGTTAACCGTGATTCAGGTCGCTCGCCGCTGATTGGCATAGACCCCATTGAGTAGCAGACTTACAATGCTCGCCAAACCAACTCGGCAGGGTATTGCCGTAGCGCACGAAACGCCTTTGAACTCTATTCTCGGTCTTCTACAACAGGTTTCTTTGATAAAATCAGCATAACCGGGACATGAAGTACAAATTACCTATACTTACAGCCGGTTTGACCCTTAGCTTGCTAGCATGCTACTGGTTTCTGGGCCCCCTCGAGCTCCAGTTATTGTCGCTGTCAGACTCCGGAGAGGTTGCTAGCGAAGAAGCCGATTCAAGGACCGGCGAATTGGCACGCGAGCAAGGGCAGGGTGGAGAGCTCCCACATGGTCAGTGGTTAGTTGGTCGTGCGGTTCAGGAGATAGTTGGCCAGGAGAGTTTGCAGGCGGAGGTTCGTCAGCAGGTTGATTTGTATGGTCATCACCTGGTGGGGGCAGGCCGTTACCGGCAGTTCTTTTTCAAGGGGCAGCAGCGACTGCGACTGGAGATGAAATTACAGGTCGGTCACGAGGTGAGCAGTTTGACGCAGGTAGCGGACGGACGTCATCTTTGGATTCGCCAGGAGATGCCTGATGGGACGACCTTGAGTCGAATTGATTTACGGCGTGTTGCCGAGGAGGTATGGCAGCAGTCTCCGGGTCCGTCTGCACAGGCGAGCATGTGGATGGCGTTGGGTGGTCTGCCGAAGTTGTTGCAGGGGTTAGAGGCAAATTTTAAATTCTCGCCACCTCAGGCAGCGCAATGGCAGCAGAAAGCGGTTTGGGTGACCGAGGGGACTTGGAAACCTTCGCTGGTGAAGCATCATTGGGGAAGTCAGGATTCATTGCCGGAACACATTCCGGGACGGGTCCAACTAGTTTTGGGTCGCGACTCGGCGATTCCCTTGTTTCCTTACCGAATTCAGTTTTGGCGTTCTGGTCAGATAGAAACGGAAGAGGATGTAACCGTGAAACCGATGGTGACCTTGGAGTTTCACAATGTGACGCGTCCTACGTTCTTTACCCTGGGGATGTTTGATTACAAGCGGGGTGACCAGGTGGTAACTGACCGTACGGATACATTCTTGAAGTCTTTACAGAACCCGCCGTGGAGTTTTAGTGGCAAGTTGTCCCCGTGAGGCGGGCAGCTTTTGCGATCGACTGGATGGCAAAACTCTATTGGCGATCCTGAGGCCCGGTTACGG
>CAZXJC010000229.1:0-4396 GCA_964640885.1 uncultured Pirellulaceae bacterium
AACTCGACCTCTCGGAAGAAGGCATGGTTTCGTACTTACTTAATGACTACGTCTCGAGCACGCTCAGTATTTACAACCAGGTCGGACAACTGGCACCTGGCGCTGCTTTCCAGTACGGGCTCTCGGGAAGCAAGCAGGAAGGTTTCCACCAGTGGAATTACTGGGAACGAAAGATTGGGCTGCCCACGGGTGGCAAACAGGCAACGCCCTCTTACTCGCAAGCAGGTGAGCAAGTTATTGATTTGTTAACCGCCGCGGTGGAGCGTCGCTTCATGTCCGATGTGCCGGTCGGAATCCTGCTGTCGGGAGGGATCGACTCCTCCACGGTCGTAGCCTGTGCCCATCGGGCCGGTTTTCGATCCTTGAAAACGTTTTCAGTCGGTTTCCAGGAGGACTCGTTTGACGAAACTCCTTTCGCTGCGGAAGTTGCCAAGCTCTATGAGACCGATCACCATCACCGAAACTTCACTTCCCAGGACCTGGTCGAGCGAGTCCCCCGCCTTGTCCAAATGATGGACGAGCCTTTTTCTGATCCCTCGGTCCTGCCCACTTCCCTACTGGCCGAGTTAGCTTCGGAACATGTTAAAACCGTGCTGGGAGGGGACGGAGCGGACGAGTTGTTTGCCGGCTACGATCCGTTCAAAGCACTGGCTGCTGCCCGCTGGTATGAACGCCTGGTTCCCCGTTTTGTTAGCCAGCACCTGGTTGGACCACTGGTTCGTTGCCTGCCAGATTCAGACCGGAACATGTCGCTGCCATTCAAACTAAACCGTTTTTTGCGAGGACTCCATGTAGCGCGAGCGGATCGTATTGGTATCTGGATGGGTGCTTTCTCACCAACGCAGTTAAAGGAGCTACTCCCAGGTTTCGAGGGAGTTAGTGAGAATCCGTTTGGCAGTGCCAGTAACGAGGACGAGTTGGACGATGTGGCGCTGGCCCTCGACTTCTTTCAAGAATCGTACCTGGTGAATGATATCCTGGTGAAGGTTGACCGGGCCAGCATGATGCACTCCCTCGAAGTACGCACCCCGTTCCTGGACACCCGCCTGGTCGACTACGTCAACTCCCTGCCCAGTCATTTCAAATACCGGCGAGGAACTTCCAAACGATTACTTAAGGATGCCGTGTTAAAGACTGGCCTGCTACCGGAACGAATTGTTCGGCGGCGAAAAAAAGGATTTGGAATCCCAGTCGCACGCTGGATGAGAGTCGAACTGCACGATTATTTTCGTAGCCAACTACTGCAAGAACTACCAGCATCATTAAAAATGATTGACCGCCGAGCGATTGAAAAAATGTGGAACGAACACACGGAGCGCAAAGCAAATCGTTACAAGGAGCTCTGGTCACTGTTCATGATGATCCAATGGGCTCGTAACGTCTATGAAAAACCGGTCAGGCAGTTACCGGTAAACCAACAATCTGCTGAACATACGGCTATTCTCAGCCAGTCCCTGAGCGGATCGCTCTCCGTCGTATCCGACGGGAAGAATCGCAAAGCCGCCTAAGCCATTAGTGGCGAACCAGCCGCCAGCAACTGCTCCCTACCCTTTTTTCTGGTAGGCTATAAAGCAGAACGATGAAGCTGCTTTCCTACACGCTGATTGCTGTCGCTACCCTGGTCTCGCTGCCTGCTAGTGCGCAGTCTGCGCCCGTCCGTCAGAACGTACTGCTAATTACCATCGACGACTTGCGTCCTGCCCTGGGATGTTATGACGACAAGACCGCGGTTACTCCCAACATCGACCAGTTGGCAAGCCAGGGAATCGTTTTCCGGCGCGCCTATTGTCAGCAAGCGGTTTGCTCTCCATCCCGGCTCTCCCTGCTAACCGGTCGCCGACCGGACACCATTAAGGTTTGGGACCTGAAGACTCATTTTCGGGCAACCGTTCCTGACATCGTGACGCTTCCCCAGCACTTCAAGAACCATGGTTACCAGACGCGCAGCATTGGTAAGATCTTTCACGGTAGTGGTAAGCCGTCTCGCGACCCTCCATCCTGGTCGATGCCACCGCAGTACGATTATGTTCGCGACCCTCAAGTTCGTTATGCGACGGCCAAGAATCTACAGGGCAAAGGGCTTAAGCGGGCGGCCAGCGAAGCGGCCAACGTGCCAGACAGCCAATACATCGACGGGATCGTCTGCGACACAGCGCTGCAGGCTCTTAAGGATTTCAAGCAAAGCCAACAGCCATTCTTGCTGGCTGTCGGTTTCCGCAAACCTCACTTGCCTTTTTGCGCGCCACAAAAATACTGGGATCTTTACAAACGGAACAAGATACCACTGCCAGGCAGCAGCACGCATCCCGACGGGGCGCCAGAACTGGCAACTCGCAGTTGGGGTGAGTTGGAAGGGTATACGGACATCCCCAACAATGGCCAACTCACCACCAGCAAGGTGCGTGAACTGCGACATGGTTACTATGCCTGTGTCAGCTATGTCGATGCACTGGTCGGTCGCTTAATGAAATCGCTGGAAGACCTGTCGCTGTCAGAGAACACGATTGTCCTGCTCTGGGGTGACCACGGATTTCACCTCGGCGAACAGGGTCTCTGGACGAAGGCCAATAACTACGAACTATCGACGCGCGTACCGCTGATTCTCTCCGTGCCCGGACAGGCAAAGCGGGGAATCCGAACCAACGCACTGGTCGAACTGGTTGATGTTTATCCGACCCTTTCAGCGCTTTGCCAGTTACCCGCTCCCCAGGGAGTCGAAGGGAGCAATCTTCAGCCGCTGCTCAAGCAGCCGGCGCGGCCCTGGAAACAAGCTGTCTTTAGCCAGTATCCGCGAGCCCGGGAGGGAAATCGGCATCGTGGTCACGGAGAGATCATGGGATATGCCATCCGCACCAGTCGTTATCGCTATGTCGAGTGGCGCAACTGGGAATCTCAACAGATATTGGCGCGGGAGTTATACGACCACCAAAACGACCCACATGAAACTAGCAATCTTGCCAGCCGGGCCGGTCACCAGAATACCCTTAAAACTCTCTCAAAACTTCTCGCCGACGGGTGGCAGGCCGTCCTGCCAGCAACAACAGGGGCTGGCAAATGACTACACGATCAACTCGCCTGAGCCTGGCAATCCTGCTGCTCACCGCCGCCGGACATTTAAATGCCGCGCAGCCGAACGTCCTGTTCCTGGCCGTCGACGATATGAAAGACTGGGTCAACTGCCTGGGCGGTTACGAAGGAAAAGTCCAGACACCGAACATTGATCGACTGGCAAAACGGGGGATGCTCTTTAGCAACGCTCATTGCGTTTCTCCCGTCTGTGCACCATCACGTGCAGCGATCATGACCGGTCGCCGGCCTTCCAGTACGGGACTCTACAACAACGGCCACTGGTGGCTTCCCAATTACCCGCAGATCCTCACTATGCCAGTTCATTTTCGCAGGCATGGATATCACGTGGTCGGGGCTGGCAAGATCTTTCACCATACGGCCGGTAACAATCCGCCGAACCAGTGGGATGATTTCCTCCCCTTACGATTTCGCAACGATCCCTGGTTTCGCAGTTCGAAACTAAACTATCCCTGGTCCCCATCCGGTCCCAACCCGGACGGTTTCCCTTTTAGTGGCGTACCAGGCCTGCCTCATGAAAACGACTGGGGATCCCTCGGAATTCCTGCTGCCGACTATGATGATGCCCGTAGTGCAGCATACGCCATCAAGTTCTTGGAGGCCGAACACGAGAAACCCTTCTTCCTGGCCTGCGGGATCTTTCGACCTCACCTCCCCTGGTACATACCAAAACAATACTTCGATCTTTACCCGCTCAACGAGATCGTTGTGCCAAAGGTTCCGGACAATGACCTGGATGACCTGCCGGCAGCAGGACTAGAATTGGCCGCTGCCCGTCGCAGTGATCTCATGACAATCACTAACGCCGGTAAGCGCAAAGAAGCGATCCAAGCTTACCTGGCCAGTATCAGTTACGCGGATGCGCAGCTTGGCCGTATCCTGAAAACACTGCAGCAGAGTCCGTCGGCGGCAAACACGATTGTCGTTCTCTGGTCGGACCATGGCTGGCACCTGGGTGAAAAACAACACTGGCACAAGAGCACGCTCTGGGAAGAAGCAACCCGGGTGCCGCTGATCGTCGACGCCCCTGGCCTGCCTGCCGGAATCTGCCACCGTCCGGTCAGCCTGCTGGATCTCTATCCGACCCTGCAGGATCTCTGCCAGTTAAAAACAAACCAAGCCCTCGATGGAGTCAGCCTGACTCCGCTACTGCGTGATCCAGCAACTCAATGGGATCGCCCGGCAATCACCGAGTTCAAGTTGGGCAATGCGGCCGTTCGCTCCCAAAGGTACCGCTACATCCGCTACCAGGATGGCAGCGAGGAACTCTACGATCACCAGGTCGACCCCCAGGAATGGACGAACCTGG